>NZ_NDIO01000379.1:0-3576 GCF_002241085.1 Vibrio sp. V03_P4A6T147 | reverse complement strand
AAATTCACCGTACCATTTATTCATATCATTAATCTGAATCATGATTTCTTCAGAAGGTGCGAGGTTGCGTTGCTGCGTCATAATACGTCCTTGATTTGTAGTTATCGTTTGTGACCAGTATGGAGTTTGTTTTCAAGCCATATCGAATATCTAGACATAGAAAAGCAGAACACCCAGAACACTAACGCGACAAATATATAACTTTCAGTAGAAAAGCCTAACCAATCCGGATCGGTATTGGCAGCTTGTCCAATACCGAGCACGTCAAACATCCCGATAATGAGTACTAAGCTGGTATCTTTAAATAGGCCAATGAAGGTATTAACGATAGATGGGATCGTGATCTTCAGTGCTTGCGGCAAAATAATCAAACCGACTTTTTTCCAGTAACTTAAACCTAACGCATCGGCGGCTTCGTATTGACCTTTAGGTATCGCTTGTAAACCACCACGAACCACTTCTGCCATATAAGCCGAACTGAACATAACCACCCCAATTAATGCTCTAACCAATTTATCCGTTTCTGAGCCTTGCGAGAGGAACAGAGGCAGCATAACGGATGCCATAAACAAAACTGTAATCAGTGGCACACCTCTCCAAACCTCGATGTAAACGGTACATAGGCTGCGAATAATGGGCATCTCGGAACGTCGGCCCAACGCCAGTACAACGCCAATCGGTAACGAAACAACAATCCCAACTAAGGCAATAATCAGCGTAACTAATAAGCCTCCCCACTTATGCGTTTCAACCACTTCTAGGCCGAAAAAGCCTCCATAGAGTAGCGCCGCGATAAGAAATGGGTAGATGTTGACAAAAAACAACCAAATCCACGTTTTTTTCGGTGTATTTTCATAGGCGAGCAACGCACTAAAAATAGCAAGAGTGAAATAGAAGAGGCGAGGTCGCCAGAGCTCAGTTTCTGGATAAAATCCATACATAAACTGATCCCAGCGTACGCTAATAAACACCCAACACGCCCCCTCACGAGTGCAATCACTACGTTGTGTGCCTACCCAATCGGCATTAATAATCGCCCAATCGACAGTATGCCAAACAAGCCAGAAGGCGAAATACCCTAAGATCAGTGTAACGATGGAATTGAGTGCGTTATTAAAAAGATTTTTGCGCAGCCACCCAATGAAGCCAACGGTATTGGCTGGCGGTGGCAAGTTAGGTTGAAACTGATGTACTTTCATCTTATCTCTCCACCAAAGCAACTTTACGGTTATAGATATTCATTAATGCCGATGTCGTTAAACTGAGAGTGAGGTAAACACCCATGGTCATCGCAATAATTTCAATCGCTTGACCCGTTTGATTGAGCGTTGTGCCGGCAAAAACAGAAACCAAATCAGGGTAGCCAATCGCCATCGCTAATGATGAGTTTTTGGTTAAGTTCAGATATTGGCTGGTGAGTGGCGGAATGATGATGCGCAGCGCTTGAGGAATGACCACGAGTTTTAATGTTTTTGAACGAGATAATCCTAATGACATTGCAGCTTCGGATTGACCATGGCTCACCGCATTAATGCCAGAACGGACAATTTCGGCAATAAATGCGGCCGTATAAATACTCAGTGCAATCAGCAGTGCGGCTAACTCAGGGATAATACTGATGCCACCTTGGAAGTTGAACCCTTGCAGTTGTGGATACTCTGCTGACACTGGACGGCCCATAGCAAAGTACACAATGACAGGAAGTAGAATGCACAAGATAGCCGCAATTCTACCCATAGGCGTCTGCTGACCTGTTAAACGCTGTTTGTTTCGAGCCCAAATGCCAATAATTAAGGTGGTTAGTAAGCCAGCAAGAAAGGCAATAAAGATAAATGTGCTGCCACTTTCGAAAATGGGAGCAGGGAAGAACAGACCACGTACATTGAGAAAAATAGAATCCCCTAACTGCATGCTTTGCCTAGGCGATGGTAAAGCCTGTAACACGGCAAAATACCAAAAGAAAATTTGCAGTAATAAAGGAATATTACGGAAGATTTCTATATACACAGCAGCAAGTCGACTGACTAACCAGTTGGAAGAGAGACGGGCAATACCGATAAAAAAACCTAAAAGGGTGGCAAATACAACGCCTAAAAAAGAAACTAGCGCGGTATTGAGCAAACCTATGATAAAAGTTCGCCCATAACTAAAGGTTTCATTGTATTCGATCAAAGTAAGGCCAATCCCAAAGCCAGCTTCTTGATCTAGGAAGTCAAACCCCGTGGCAATGCCTCGAGAACTTAAGTTAGAAAGTGCATTGGTCACAATGGTGTAAAAGAAAAAAACCAGAACGAGAACAGCAATAATTTGAAAGGCGACTGAACGAAAAGTAGGATTGTAGAACAAATTTGCGCTTTTAGCCGAGGGAGCTCCTGAGCTAGCCGCAATAGTTTTAGTAGGTTTCATACAACTATAACCTCAAATCCATTTTTCCAAAAAGGCGGTTAAAACCGCCTATTTGGGATTGTGTGACTATTAACGAAGTGGTGGAGCGTACATAAAGCCGCCAGCATTCCACAACGCATTTGCACCTCGTGCGATTTGTAGTGGAGAACCTTTACCTACAGTGCGTTCAAAACTTTCACCATAGTTACCGACTTGTTTTACAATTTGGTATCCCCAATCATCGCGAATGCCCAAACCTTTACCTTTAGGACCATCCAGGCCAAGTATGCGTTTGATATTAGGATCGCTAGATTTAAGCATTTCATCTGCATTTTTTGAGGTAATACCGTACTCTTCTGCGTTAACCATCGCATTGAGAGTCCATTTCGCCACGTTAAACCACTTGTCATCATCTTGACGAACAACGGGCCCAAGTGGTTCTTTAGAAATGATTTCAGGTAATACAACCGCGACGTTAGGATCAGTTAAGTTCAAACGTAGCGCATACAAACCAGATTGGTCGGTTGTTAGAGCATCGCAACGGCCCGCGTCAAAACCTTTTGAGGTTTGCGCTGCTGTATCGAATACCACAGGTTTGTATTTCATGCCCGTGTTGCGGAAGTAGTCCGCCAAGTTCAGCTCAGTAGTTGTACCGGATTGGACACAAACCGATGCCCCATCAAGCTCTTTTGCACTTTTCACTCCTAGGTCTTTTTTCACCATGAACCCTTGACCGTCATAATAGTTTACGCCGACAAAATTAAGGCCGAGTGCTGCGTCGCGTTGGAGCGTCCAGGTTGTATTGCGCGAAAGAACATCGATTTCACCTGATTGTAGGGCGGTAAACCGTTCTTTTGCTGTGAGTGGAACATATTTTACTTTCGATTTGTCACCAAGAACTGCTGCGGCAAGTGCCTGGCAATATTCAACATCAATGCCTTCCCATTCCCCTTTTGAGTTCGGGTTGGAAAAGCCTGGTAGACCAGTGCTCACACCACAAGTAATAAAACCTTGCGAAAGTACTTTATCTAAAGTGCTATCTGCTGCTGAAGCTGTCGTCGCCATCATGGCAGTAGAAGCTGCTACAACAGAAGCAAGAACAGTGAGTTTATTCGCCATTTGTATCCTTCCTGTATGATCCATGTTAAACCAGGTGACACCTGATACAACGTACTAAAAATGTTGTTGTGT
>NZ_NDIO01000156.1:0-3580 GCF_002241085.1 Vibrio sp. V03_P4A6T147 | reverse complement strand
GTCTATCTGCGTATCTTGTTGAGATGGCGTTTGTAACGCGCTCTGTGGTGATACTGGCTTTTGCAGAAAAAGCACCGCACCGATGCTCCCCAAGATGATCACGATAAAACCAAATAGTGCGAGCTTTTTCATAGCCAATCCTTATAAAGTTTGATGTTACAAAACTTGAAGTTATAAACCTCGAAACTATAAACCTCGAAGTTATAAACCTTGAAGCTTCAATCGATTAGCGTGCTGGCGATACAAGGTAACGGGGTCAGTTTCAAAAAGGTGGTGTATCCCAAGCAAGCCGTTGATTTCATCTAAGTGGTTCATTTGGTAATCATCGCGGATCACCTTACCCAAGTGAGTACTGCATACGCCGACTAAACCATCATTAGGGCCATTAAAGACAAGCCCAGTCAACATCATCGCAGCATCAGTTGGGTCAAGGAGGTTGGTAAAGGTCGAAGATCCTGTCCACGAATAGTAATAAACACCATTGTCAGCCAGTAATTCACCATCACCACATTCACTGCTTGGAACGCCTTCTGGGTAGTGTTGATTAAACGCTAGCGAACCTTGGGTAGTTAAAGCTTCTAAGGAGGCTAAAGGATCTTGATCTAGGTTACTTCCCCCAGAAAGAAGGCCAACCAAACCCGCCAATCCTTGCGCCATTTTGACGGCAATCGCTTCAGAAATGGAGCCCTCTTTGATGTGCCCACGCACTAAATCTGCCACGATTGAGCCTTTATTCACGCCACCAATGCTAGTCACGGACGCCACAAGATCGGGCCGAACTGATGCAACATAGCGAGCCGTTGGTCCGCCATGACTATGGCCAATCAGGTTAACTTTTTGATCGCCCGTAGCGGCTAAAAGTGACTCCACTTGTTGCAATAGTTGTTCACCTCGCCGCTCAGAACTGTGAGTCGCGGAGACTTGAGCCACGTAGACCTTTGCGCCATCTTTCGTCAGTGATTGCGGAATGCCGTAGAAATAATCGACTCCGGCCAGCGTATCAAAACCAAATAAGCCATGAATTAACACAATAGGGTACTGGGTTTGGGTATAGCCTGTCTTACTTAACGCCACCGTGCTGGTTGCCGCCAGCGCCGTGGTACTCAGCAGACAAAAAGCAGCAATAATAATCGTTCTTTTCAAAGTAAATTCCTTCTTATTGTAGTGTCTGGTTTAGGCGCGGCATACATCTAGCCTACCGTTACCACACCAGAGATTAGACCTCTGATGAGCACCCTAACTGTAGAAGAAAAGCACTTTATTTCATGTCATCTTGCCAGCTTCGTGAATGAATCGAAAAAAACAACAGATAAAATTAACATTAAATTAACAAAAAAAAGAGCACTCGCTTTTTAGCCAACTAGGCCAAAAGCATGAGTGCTCTTTACTACTCAATCATGAACTGATTGCGCTATTTTATAATAAATTGAATACCATCGGCTAACCAACCTTCAGACCAAACCTTGACTTGCCGAATTGCCGATCCGGCTGGCAGCTCAAACACTTCATCGTGGGTACTGATTGCGTAGTCTTTTGACCCCACTACTTTGGTTGAACCATCATCAAGCTTAAAAGTCATACGGAGTAAATGGTTGCCACCGTACTTGAACTCACCGGAAGTAACGGTTATTTGCGTAACGCGTTTCAGATCAATTTCAGTCAAACTACCACTTTCACCGCCTTGCATCGCATTGGCTTGCGTGCCAATTGCATCAATCGCAGCGCCATGGCGAATATACAGTGTCCCCGATTGACCAACATCTTGTAAGGCCAATGAACCCGATGTAAACCCAAATACGGCCGATTCACTATCTGAATGAAATACGTTGGTGTAAGCGGTAATGGTGCGCACACTTACCTGATCATTGCCATCAGCATACAAACCTAACTCACCGCTGGTTTTATCATGACCAAGTAACTCATGAGAGAAAACATTACTCAGCTTATCGCTGTTTTCTATCCATTCCCAACGCTGACTTAAACTCGAACTACAGGTTTGTAATTGACCCAGTGATTGTCCATCCAAACATTGATGGATGTCGTTTGCACTCACATAGCGACCTAACTGATCATAAATAAAAGATTGTGAGTTTTTGGTTTCATCACAGCTTGAGGCAGAGAGCGCGCCATTATCAGCCACATCAACGCAACGATTATTAAAGCTGCCCAATTGCAAATTCACTGGACGACCGCCAGTGAATACTGGGTGCTCCCAATCGACAGTAAAGCTAGCACTTTTGCTCACTCTGCGGCGCGTCGTATTTTCAAAACCATGGTAGGACTGATGCGCACCTACAACATAATAATGCTTATAAGCACCGTTATAAATGGGACGAATATTGACCGAAGAATCAATGGTAAATTCCGTTGTCCCTGTTGCATTAGGAGCGGCTTTATAGATCACATCCATTTTGGGTACGAAGCTCGCGTAACCAATCGGGTTAATGCGGTTGGTATCCACAGGATAAGTATTGACCCACAGCGCATCCGTAGAGCGATTCATCATCGATTCGGCAGTCGCGTATTGGCTACGATTCCATTTAAAGCTGACGTTTTGTGCATTATTGGTGCTACGTTCAACACGATAATCGTGCGTTTTAAAGGTTAACCAACGGCTTTGGTTGTAGCTGGCATTGGCTTCTAGCTTGCCTTTAGGTCCATCAGCACTAACCTCGACACCACCACTCACTCCTAGCTGGAAGCCGGATACCTCTTTGACTTCATATTCGGCATTGAGATTTTCTCTCGGGAACGTTTTTAAGATCTGCGCTTTGTTGTTCGAAGAGTTAAATACAAATTGGTAGTCTTGGGCGATGGCATCGGTCGACCAGTCTCGGAAATAAGCATCTAATGTCGTGTAATCAGCACCTGATTGACGATAATCAAGACGGTCATTGAGATGGATCCCCGCACCCGTTGTATCATCATCTAAGCTGATGCGAACAATTTTCGCGTCCGGTGTCGCAGAGCCAATGGTGCCATATTGTAATGAACGCTCTAAATTAACTCTATAGATCAAAGAGATATTCGGGTTATCGCAAAACACTCGCGTACCTCGATCCCAAAGATGTGAGTTATTAAACGTACATTCATTATCAGTAATAGGCCGATTGACATTCAAATAAAACGCGACGTGTGGCAAAGAGTTCGTTTCCGAACCACTATTTGACACCATACTGGCCGTACTACGGCGCTGACGAGAATGGGCAATTGGGGCGGCTTCCAGTAGACGAATGTTGGCATCATTCTCGTCATCTAACGGTGTGAACAACAATTCTCCTTTGTGTTCACTGATGATCAAAAAGTCACTGGCAAACGCTAAGCCCAGTTTTTTCCTGAGCAATGCTTTCGCCTCTGTCTTTTGCGACTCACCTTCAATCGTACTGAAATCGACAAAATAGCGCATATGTTGGTTCAGTACATCGTCACGCATCTGCATTAGTGTCGGGGGCTCAACCTCTCCTTGTAACCAATAGCTCGCATTGAAGTAATTGATTTGGCTGTCATCTTGAAGCTCACTGAACATTTCAATGGCCAAACCTTGCGGCTGATTCACGTCAGCTTGAGCGGTGTTCCATAC
>NZ_NDIO01000008.1:0-3673 GCF_002241085.1 Vibrio sp. V03_P4A6T147 | reverse complement strand
CCATGTTCAATAATTTGTTCATTAAGATTCTATATCGCAGTTATTGTTAAGTAATCCTAAATACTCTTTTTAATTATAGCTAGATTATTTAGTGATTCTTTTGTTATAGCCTATGGATAACAACCCAATACAGAGTGATTGAATGATGAGTAGCTTATTTTCCCCGACACAAATCGGTCCACTTTCTTTGAATAACCGGCTGGTAATGGCCCCGATGACGCGGGCTCGGACAAGCCAACCAGGTAATATACCCAACGACATCATGGCGCAATATTATGCTCAGCGAGCGAGTGCTGGTCTGATTATTACTGAAGCAACACAAATATCAGACGATAGCCAAGGATACTCATTTACTCCTGGCATATACACGCCAGAACAAATTGTGGGTTGGCAGCAGGTCACTCAAGCCGTGCATGACCGCGGAGGAAAAATAGTGAATCAGCTATGGCATGTAGGGCGAGTATCGCATCCTGTTTTTCAACAAGGTCAAAAGCCGATGGCTCCTTCAGCTATTGCTCCAGTCGATACCAAAGTCTGGATTGCACAGCCGGGGAGTGCCGGTGAGATGATGGAATGCGTTGAACCAAGAGCAATGACATTGCAAGAGATTAACCAAGTGGTACGCGATTTTGCTAATGCTGCACACAATGCGATTGCGGCTGGCTTTGATGGCGTCGAAATTCATGGTGGTAATGGCTATTTGATCGATCAGTTTTTGCGAACCAATTCGAATCATCGCACTGATCAATATGGTGGCAGCAGAGAAAACCGCTTACGTTTTCTTATGGAAGTTGTGAGTGCAATCATTGATAAGGTTGGTGCTGACAAAGTTGGAGTTCGCTTGGCGCCTTACATCACATTTAAAGATATGAACTGCCCTGATATCGTCCCAACGATTTTACAAGCCGCGGAGCAATTACAGAAACTCGGTATTGCGTATCTGCATTTGTCAGAAGCTGATTGGGATGATGCTCCACAAATCCCTGAAGATTTTCGCCGACATTTACGTGAGCTGTTCACCAATACCATTATTGTTGCAGGCCGATATGACGCTGAGCGAGCAAACCAAATCTTGGAAAACGGCTACGCTGACTTAGTCGCATTTGGGCGTCCCTTTATTGCGAATCCAGACTTAGTCGAGCGTTTGAAAATGAACCGTACATTATCGGCATTTGATCCAAGTTGCTTATTTGGTGGAGGTACTAAGGGATATACAGATTATCCAAACCATTCCTAAATCGAGATAGTCAGCAGTCGTTTGTTCTATGATTCTGCTGGCTTTTTTACAACTGGTTGGCCGTTATAAAGCAATGAGCCATTAACGCGCGCCAAAATGATACGCTAAAAGTAATAAGGCCACAGAATAAACATCCATGTGAATGCTGAAAATATCAACGCGATCAGTACGGCAGCTGAACCGATGTCTTTGGCGCGGCCACTGAGTTCGTGCCATTCGCTACCGACGCGGTCAACCACGGCTTCTACGGCGGAATTCATCAACTCCACAATCACAACTAAGACTAAGCAACCAATCATCATGATTTGCTCAATTTTAGTGACAGGCAAAAAGAAAGTAATGGTAATCAACAAAATTGAAGTGACAGTTTCTTGTCGAATAGCGGCTTCGTTTAGCCACGCGGCTTTCAGCCCTTGTATTGAATAACCTGTGGCATAAAACAGACGCTTTATACCCGTACGACCTGGTTTCATAAAATGAACAACCTAATAATGAATAACTATGACAATGGGCATGAGTGAATTACGTGTAGACGTAAAATAGCCTTCGCCCCGCACCCTCATGTTAAAAAAGAGAATCAATGACGTCAGTTCACAGATTCTCTTAAGTGGCCCGATATTAAACGCCCACCACGGGTAGTACAAGAGTAAAGCAAGCGCCTCCGAACACACTTTTAGCCACCGATACTTGGCCGTTGTGGCGTAAAACGATCTGTTTGACGATGGCCAAGCCTAATCCGAAGCCTGATTGTCGCTCTCCACGTGAGAGATCCGCGCTGTAAAAAGCATCAAAAAGGAATGGCCAGTGCTGCGGGTCAATCCCTTCTCCATCATCATGGAGATCAATTTGCACTGCTTGACCTGCGTTGATCACGGAGGTTTCAACGGCTATTTTGCTTTTGGCGTATTTCTGAGCATTACCCAATAAATTATCCAGAGCTCTTTTGAGAAGGTATGGATCGACCTGTAAAGTGGCGACTTGTGCTAATGGCAGCAACTGGATCTCGACTACGCTGTTGCTGCGCCATTTATCTAGTATCGGTTCGAGCCAGTAATTGAGCTGAATTGTCTGCATATTGAGTTCGTTTTCTGGCCTTTCAACTTTCGCGTAGTAAAGAAGTTCATCGACCATCGTTTCCATCTCTTCGGTATCTTCGATGATACTGGCGACTTTCGCCGCTTGTTTTTGTGTCAGAGATTCATCGGCCAACATTTCTGCTTGCCATTGGATCCGAAAGATAGGAGTGCGTAACTCATGAGCCACGGCATTACTCAGCGCTTTATTGCTGAGCACCAAGGCGGAAATTTTGCTCGCCATGTAGTTAAAGCTTTTGTTTAAAGAGCCGACTTTATCGCCGCTTTTGATGGAGGCGCGAGCGGTCAGATCACCAGCGGCAAAGGCTAAGGTCACTTTTTCCAATTCACGCACTCGCCGACTGATGAACCAGATCAGCAACACACAGTACAGTGCAAAGCCGACGACAAGCAGCAAAAGTGAGAGATTATCTGCGAAGAAAATGGCTTGCCTCAGTGGTGATTCTTCATCGGGTTTAAAGCTGTAAATTGGTGAGGTGGACGTCAGGCGCAGCCATAAAAAACGGTCATCATCGTAGTAGGTGTAGGCATTGGGGGCGGTGGTAAAGAAAAACGCTCGCACATCTGAGGGTAAGGTCTTTTCAGTATGCGTCTCTATCAGTTGTCGTGTTTTATCGGCATATTCTTTTAGTACATTTAAGGTGTTAGCTTCACCTTCATGCTGATAAATACGAGTGACCAAGTCATGAAATGCTTCAGCTTGATAATCTTCAAGTACATAATCGTAGTCAGTACCAAGCTGGTAAACGACCAGTTCAATGGTAATGAGTGTCGCTAAAAAAAAGAGCAATAAACCAACAAAAGATTCAACGTAGATACGACGCATACAGGTTTCTTCTAAAATACGTGATCATTACCACGTGTCTGGTACAAAAAGGTATCCTTTCCCTCGGACCGTAATAATGCGTTTCGGTGTGGAAGAATCATCACCGAGTTTTTTACGCAAAATGACAATCTTGTTATCGACGGTTCTATCAAGCCCATCGTATTCAATCCCGCGTAACGCTTTGGTTAATACATCCCGTGATAGGACTTGATCTGGTGTTGATGCCAGTAGCCACAGCAAGTCGAATTCGCTGTCGGTCATCGCTACGGCCTCACCATTCATTTCACACAGATGTCGAGATTGATTGAGAGACAAGGCCCCAAATTCAAGCACGGTTTTCGCGGTTTGAATTGGTTCGTTGTCGACTCTGCGCAGTAGCATACGCATTCTTGCAAGCAAGACGCGTGGTTTAATCGGCTTTGTCACAAAATCATCGGCACCAATTTCCAGTGCTGCAACGTGATCAAAATCGTCATCACTGGCGGTTAGCATCAATATCTTACCGTTGTACATAGG
>NZ_NDIO01000074.1:0-3682 GCF_002241085.1 Vibrio sp. V03_P4A6T147 | reverse complement strand
GATATTAAAAGGCAAAGCATGGAAGCTAATGTGGCTAAAGCTAGAAAGAAAAGGGCTACCGAAGGAAGCTCCGGACATATCATGGGCTTACAGAGGTATTGCTCGATTAGGGGGTTGGAAGAATACAAAGCGAACGGGTCGTGCTTCTATAAAGACATTATGGCAAGGATGGTTTAGGTTACAAACCATCCTTGAAGGGTATGAACTGGCTAAGTCTCTTGATTCACCAGACTTGTGATCAAGAGACAGGGTTTAAGCCTCCCTATCTATTTTGTATGCTCCACAACTTTGTATGCCCCATAACTTGTGTTACCACTCAAATTGACTCAGAACTTGGTAAGCAAGTGTCACATCGTCTGGGATCGGTTGCTCAATCTGAAATCCTTGTGCTGGGTAGTCGCGGACTCGCACAAAATCGTCTAATAGCGCACTCAGTACAACATCAACGGTGAAATCCTCATCAAGATAATCGAAAAATGTCTCTCCGCTAGAGGTCACCATCAATGACTCAAATGGGGCGGGCCACTGCTTAACAAATGTGGCGTAGGCACGACGTTCCATGAAGGGTTTTTGAACCACAATAATACGTTGCGCAGTGATCGATTTTTCTGCCAATAGATGGTGACTAAATCGTACATTTTCTCCAGAGTGAGTCGCCTTTTTTTCCAGTAAAATCGCGTGGGTTGGGACGCCACAATCTTTGGCTATGTCAGCAAAGGTTTCTGCTTCGCTTTTAGCAAATTTACCCTCAGTAAAACGCCCTTGTCCGCCTGAGAAAAGAAGGTAGGGAGCCAGATTTTGTTGGTACAAATGTGCAGCATACTCAGCCACGCGCAAATCATTGCTGCAAAACACCATAATGATATCGGCCGCGACGAGCTCATGCTTCATCTGCATGTACTGCCACAAGGTTTCAATGTGTTGGTAGAGATGTTTACTCATTCAGTGCCAGTGCCTCTAACGTGTGTGAATAATGAAATTGATAGCCCAATTGGCTCAGCTTGTCGCTTAAGATGCGTTTGTCTGCAATATCGACAATTGGCGGCAATGGTGAGTCTAGCTCGGCGGCCGCCAACGCGGCTTGATAAAACTCAGCTTTACTCACGGTTTGTGGTGTGGTGGCGTTAACGACCTGGTTGGAGAGTTTTTCGCTGGCAAAAATCAGTGCACCAATGGCGTCTTTTTGATGCAACATATTAGCTGGTGCAAGCTGGCTGACTTGCGCCAAACGCGCTGCAAATCGTGAGGGATGACGGTTTGGTCCGATCAAGCCACTACAGCGTACAATGACATAATCTAGCCCTGAATCGATAACGTGTTGTTCGGCTTGTAACATGATTCGTGCTCCTTCACTGAAGTTTGAGTCATTTTGCGCCAGTGACAAGGAGGCATCCTGTTCACTCATTGGTTGTGCAGTGTCAGGATAGACGCTGGTTGAGCTGACCATGACTATTTTACGCACATTAGCCAGCTTTGCTTGCTTGACTAAATGCTGCCACTGCTGCGCATACTCTTGCCCTCTTCCCTTGCGAAAACCGGGTGGAAAGCTACCTATCACAATCTCACTTTTTTGAGCAATAAAGTGCTGCGATAAACTTTGGTCGCGCAGAGAAAGATCGCATACAAAGCCTGTGATGCCATGTTGCGTTAACTCAAGTATTCCTGCCGTTTGGGTGCGGCTGGCATAGACTTGGTGGTTTTCGGTAAGAGCTTGCGCTAGAGGAAGGCCTAGCCAACCTGCGCCAATAAGGGTAATGGTGATCATAAAATGTACATCCTGTATTGATTGTATGCCGATCAGGCATCGGTGAGTGGGCTAAGCTGGCGCAACAACTGCCTGACCATTTTATGGATAGGATCGGCGCTCATGCGCTGGTGCTGAATGACATCAATGTTGGTATACCAAGCCAGCTGTTCAAACTCAACAGGGACACGCACTAATTTCCCCATCGCTTGTTCACTTTCGGCTAAATAGCTTGGCAGCAAACACCATCCTAAACCGCTTAACGCCATCTCTAATAATAGATAGTAGTTATCGGCGTACCATATCTCGGGGCTAAAGGCTTGATGGAAACTGCTGGTTTTATGGCTGCGTGAGCGGATAACGAGTTGGCGATGCAATCTTAGCATATCGATATGGGGCGCTTGATGCTGAGCCAATTCATGCTCTGCGGCCACATAAACATCAAAACGGATTGAACCGACATTTTCAAAATCAAGGTTATTCGGTAAGGCCAATTCACTGAAGATGATCCCACAGCCAGCGCGACCTTGTTCCACCATCTCAATTACATCGGTACTTGATGCACTTAAACATTCAATTTCAATGTGTGGAAACTGTGTGGCTAACTGTTTGAATAAATGAGTTAACTCTTGTAACGGGATCCCTTCATCCATCGCAAGCGAAAGCTGTTGATTGGGTGATGAAGCAAGCAGTTGTGCTTGTTGTGCTAAGCGTTGATGTTGCTGCAACGTCGCTTGCGCATACGGTAGAAGTCGCTCGCCTTGCGCGGTTAATCGTGGATAGCGGCCGGAGCGATCAAACAGTTCTACACCGCAATCAATTTCTAAATTGATGATGTGTTGGCTAACGGCCGATTGAACTTTGCCCAACTGTCTTGCCGCGCCGGAGAAAGAGCCACTCTCAACGGTTGCGGTGAAGGCTTGCAACTGATCAATACTCAACATATCTCATTTACCGATACTATCTAACTTTTTAGTATCTTCAATATAGATGAAGATGAGTCCATTCAACACCTCAGACGAAGAATAAAGAGGAGAAAAATGATGTCAATGAGAGAGTTGTCGATGAAAGAGCGCCTTTTCCATGCAATAACGTTTGAAGTGACCGCATTAGCGTTAATTATTCCAATTTCCGCATTGCTGACAGGACAGGGAACGGGGGATTTAGCCATGATAGGTATTGGTTTGAGCCTATTTGCCGTAGCGTGGAACTATCTATACAACGTTTTGTTCGACCGAGTATTTGGTACCAACCGATTAGCGCGTACGGTTAGCTTACGCTTATTACACACGGCCGGTTTTGAAGGTGGGCTCGTCTTTATTTCTATTCCGGTGATCGCTTGGGTTTTAGACGTATCGATGTGGGATGCGTTGATTTTGGAAGCTGGGTTTCTGACCTTTTTCTTTATCTACACCACACTGTTTAACTGGGGATATGATCGAATTCAGCCCTATCAACGTTGGATTGAGCGAATGGCCAAATAAAGAAGGGCGGTTTTTAAAGGGGACAAGGCAGCCAGCAGAGTCACGGCTGCCTTTGCAGGCTAGATTAAGAGTTCAAAACGCGCAGCACGCGCTCTGCATGCTCTGCCACTTCGATGCCTTCATCCGTCAAATAGCCACCATCAGGTAATGTACACAGACCTTTTTCGTAAAGACGTTGAACGGCGGATTGCATGTCGTCAGACGCATCATTACGGACTTTAATGCCAGTCGCAGCGCTGCTTAAATCAAATTGGAGGAGTAGATTGAGCTCGGCGATATTTTGTTGAGTAAATTTCATCTCGACACCTATATAGTGAATGATTTTTTGTCACCATAGATGGCAGCGCTGTTGGCTGCAATCAGTTGTTGTAAGAAATGTTATCTGCAACCAAATTGGGGATATTTCACACAGTTATATTCATCATTGGTTTGCAAGAGAGTGGCTATCTATAGA
>NZ_NDIO01000049.1:0-3684 GCF_002241085.1 Vibrio sp. V03_P4A6T147 | reverse complement strand
TGTCTTAGGGAATGGCGAAGTTCACAAGGACGTCGAGTTTACGATTAACGAATTACTAGGTGTTAAAAGTAACAAGACAAATTGGCGACGAACTTGCGCAAGTTCTTTTTGACACGACATTGCTCACATTGCTTCCAGTGTAATTTATAGCTTTATCGTAAGGCTGAATGAATCACTTCACTTAGTTTTACCTGTTTTTGCTAGGCGACATCCTCGGGTGTCGCTTTTTTTATCGCTCATTTTCAAGAGGATGCTTTTGTTGTGAATAAAAGGCCATCGATAGTCTTTTCCACAATCAATGATCGTAAAAAGATCATGATAGGAATGTTCGATCTTTGTTTTATTCATTTATAAACAATAAGTTAACACCATTGTTTTCCTCATTAATCACTGTTTAATAACCAGTGGATAAAAACTATGAACAGAGTTATCCACAGAATGTCATTTGCGGTGGTGGACAAATCAGCAAAATGTTTCGTTGCTCAAGGTGCATTGGCGTGGAATCCTCAAGACAGTCATGGCATCCTTAGTCATTACATTTCGTACTCGCTTTGGATTGCAAAAGACTATGGCTCGCATACCTGACAACCCGTTCATTCTGATTGATGGCTCTTCTTACCTTTACCGTGCATTTCATGCCTACCCAGGCACCATGAGTAATGGCGAAATTCCAACTAATGCTGTCTATGGCGTGGTCAATATGCTCCGTAGCATGATGCGCCAGTTTTCCGCTGAGCGTATGGTGGTTATTTTTGACGCGAAAGGAAAAACCTTCCGCGATGATATGTACCCACAATACAAAGCTAACCGTCCACCAATGCCTGATGATCTACGTTGCCAGATTGAGCCGTTGCACAATGTTATCCGTGCGATGGGGCTACCGCTGATATCGATTGAAGGTGTCGAAGCCGATGACGTGATTGGTACGCTAGCCTCTCAAGCATCACAAGCTGGCATGCCAGTGCTGATCAGCACTGGTGATAAAGACATGGCACAGCTAGTGGACGAGAATGTCACCTTGATCAATACCATGACGAATGTGGTACTTGATCGTGAAGGGGTGATTGAAAAATTCGGTATCCCTCCTGAGCTTATCATCGATTATCTGGCCTTGATGGGCGATAAAGTCGATAACATTCCTGGTGTACCGGGTGTCGGTGAGAAAACAGCGATTGCGTTACTACAAGGCATTGGCAGCCTAGAGCAAATTTACGATAACCTCGATAAAATTGCGCAATTGGGTTTTCGCGGCTCTAAAACCATGGCGCAAAAACTGGCGGATAACCGTGAAAACGCTTTTCTCTCTTACCAATTAGCCACCATCAAGCTGGATGTCGCTTTGGAAGAGAAACCAGAAACCTTGTGCAAAACCCAGCCCAATATTGATGAGTTGATTAAACTTTATGGTCAGCTCACGTTTAAATCTTGGTTAACAGAATTGCTGGATGGTGGTAATGGGGTGATTGACGCTGATGAAAAAGTGGGTGCGGTAAACACTTCTTCACAAGCAAGGGAGATGGATACAACCGCCGCCACGATTGATCGCGGCCAATATCAAACCATTTTAGATGAAGAGACATTTAATGCTTGGTTAGAAAAACTGAAAGCGGCAGAAGTGTTTGCGTTTGATACGGAAACCGACAGCCTCGATTATATGGTAGCGAATTTAGTTGGCCTCTCTTTTGCAATCGAAGAGGGCGTTGCAGCGTATGTTCCTGTTGCGCATGACTATCTTGATGCACCAAAGCAACTGGACCGTGATTGGGTACTCGCCCAACTTAAACCCATTTTAGAAGATGAAAGCCAAGCCAAAGTGGGGCAGAACCTAAAATACGATGCCAGCATTGTTGCGCGTTACGGTATCAATATGAAAGGCATCAAGCACGATACGATGCTCGCATCTTATGTGTACAACAGCGTCGGTGGCAAACATGATATGGACAGTTTGGCGCTACGATTCTTGCAACACAGCTGTATTTCATTTGAACAGGTGGCGGGCAAAGGTAAAAACCAGCTGACCTTCAACCAAATTGAACTTGAGCAAGCGGCACCGTACGCTGCGGAAGATGCTGATGTGACTTTGCGACTTCATCACCGTTTGATGAGTCATATTGAGCAAGATGAGAAGCTCAATCGCATCTACCAACAGATAGAAGTACCTCTTGTTCCCGTGTTGTCACGTATGGAACGCACAGGCGTGATGATTGATGATATGTTGCTTGGCGCGCAATCGCATGAAATCGCTGCTCGTTTAGAGCAACTAGAACAACAAGCGTTTGATATCGCGGGTCAACCTTTCAACCTAAGCTCACCAAAACAGCTGCAAACCATTTTGTTTGAACAGATGGGGCTACCGGTGATTAAGAAAACGCCAACAGGTACACCTTCCACCAATGAAGAAGTACTGCAAGAGTTGGCACTCGACGGTTATCCTCTGCCTAAAGTGATCATTGAACATCGTGGTTTAGCTAAGTTGAAATCAACCTATACCGATAAACTGCCTAAAATGATCAACCCAACCACAGGGCGAGTGCATACCTCGTATCACCAAGCTGTAACCGCCACTGGTCGTTTGTCTTCAACCGATCCAAATTTGCAAAACATTCCGATCCGTAACGAAGAAGGACGCCGGATCCGTCAAGCCTTTATCGCTCCTCATGGCTGGAAAATTCTGGCCATCGATTACTCGCAAATTGAGCTACGGATTATGGCGCATTTGTCCGGCGATAAAGCGCTGCTTGAAGCATTCCAGCAAGGGAAAGATATCCATGCAGCGACCGCGGCTGAAATTCTTGGAGTGAGTATTGAGCAAGTCAGCAGTGAGCAACGTCGACGTGCGAAAGCGGTTAACTTTGGTTTGATTTACGGGATGAGCGCCTTTGGTTTAGCTAAGCAGCTCGGCATTCCTCGTTATGAAGCCCAAGAATATATGGATAAATACTTTGAGCGTTATCCTGGCGTGATGCAATACATGGAAGATACACGCTCTACGGCTAGTGAACTTGGCTATGTTGAAACTTTATTTGGTCGCCGTTTGCATCTGCCTGAAATTAAATCGCGTAATGGGATGCGCCGCAAAGCCGCTGAACGTGCTGCGATCAATGCTCCAATGCAAGGTACGGCGGCGGATATCATCAAAAAAGCGATGCTATTAGTCGATGCTTGGATTGAGGAGCATGGACAGGGACGCGTTAAACTCTTGATGCAAGTGCACGATGAACTGGTGTTTGAGGTGCAAGAGACGGCTTTAGCCGAAATTGAAATTAAAGTACAACAATTGATGGAATCAGCGGCAACGCTAGCGGTGCCATTGGTCGCGGATACTGGTCATGGAGACAACTGGGATCAGGCGCATTAGTTGTTTTTTAAGCAGAATTAGCTAATTTATATGAGCCGACGCACAAATGTCGGCTTTTTTATGGCCTAGAAACAAGTGTTCTTGATTTTAAACTTTGTGTTGTTTAACAAAATTTTCATGAAAAAAAACTACAAAAATAGTTTTCATTTCTGACCATTTGTTATACATTAACTCTCGTAGGGTACAGAGGTAAGATGTTCTATCTTTCAGACCTTTTGTTTCACGTTATTGGATTAGGCTGATTCAGCCGCCCCAGTCAGTATTTGACTGGGGCGTTTTTTATTGGGCCAAAGAAAATATTCATCACTGTTTTTTTACGAGAATTT
>NZ_NDIO01000222.1:0-7150 GCF_002241085.1 Vibrio sp. V03_P4A6T147 | reverse complement strand
GCGTTAATGAGCAGAAGATCAAAATAATGAGTTAATTAACAAAAAACGATATTGCAAGTAACAAAATTGTGTTCGAACGCTCATAAATGCGGTTTTTTAATTTTCGTGGGAAGAAAAATGTGCAAAATTTGCCACACACAAACATTGTGTACACAAAAAATAAACAAGGACACTTACTATGACTCGAACAAAACAACATACTCTTCTCGGAGAGTGTATCGCGGAGTTTATCGGCACCGGATTGCTGATTTTTTTCGGTGTAGGCTGTGTTGCTGCCTTAGTTCTTACTGGCGCACAATTTGGTCAGTGGGAAATCAGCATCATGTGGGGCTTAGGTGTGGCAATTGCCATCTATTGCACTGCGGGTGTTTCTGGAGCTCACATTAATCCGGCGGTGACCATTGCACTGGCCGCCTTCCACGGCTTCAACAAAGCAAAAGTACTTCCCTATATTGCGGCGCAAATGCTCGGTGCATTCTGCTCTGCTGCTCTGGTTTACGGCTTGTACAGCAACCTTTTTACTGATTATGAAATCGCACACAATTTTGTACGTAGCAGTCAAGAAGCGTTAGCCACAGCGGGTATTTTTTCTACCTACCCTAATGCTTCATTATCATTTGTTGGTGCATTGGCGGTCGAATTTGTCATCACAGCAGTATTAATGTTCGCTATTTTGGCACTAGGTGATGAAAATAACGGCGCACATCGCAATGCAATGAACCCATTGCTGATTGGTATTCTGATTGCGGTTATCGGTGGTTCACTTGGCCCATTGACTGGCTTTGCAATGAACCCTGCGCGTGATTTTGGCCCTAAATTGTTTGCCTACTTAGCTGGCTGGGACTACGCACTAACAGGTGCAAAAGATATCCCATACTTCATCGTACCTATCATTGCTCCTATTGCTGGTGCCTGTTTTGGGGCATGGGCTTACCCTAAATTTATTGGCGCGTACTTACCTACTGTCGGCGTAGGCTGCACCATTCCAAACCAGTGTGATGACGTAGAAGAAAGTGAGCAAGCTCACGTCTAAAATAACGACAACACTTTATAAAACGATTAACGTGAAAGATAAGGAAAAGACCATGACTGAGCAGAAATATATTGTTGCCCTTGACCAAGGAACAACAAGCTCACGTGCTGTAGTGTTAGATCATGATGCTAACATTGTCAGTGTTTCTCAGCGTGAATTTACCCAGATCTACCCTCAAGCTGGCTGGGTTGAACATGATCCACTGGAAATTTATGCGACGCAAAGTTCGACGCTAGTAGAAGCACTTGGCAAAGCTGGTATTCGCAGTGATGAAATTGCGGCGATTGGTATTACCAACCAACGTGAAACTACGGTGGTGTGGAACAAAGAAACGGGTAAACCAGTCTACAATGCGATTGTATGGCAATGTCGACGTACCGCATCCATTTGTGAAGAATTGAAAGCTCGCCCAGGGCTAGAAGAGTACATTCGTGAGAATACAGGCCTAGTGCTTGACCCTTACTTCTCTGGCACCAAAATCAAATGGATTTTGGATAATGTCGAAGGGGCTCGTGAAGACGCCGAGGCTGGAAAACTGCTGTTTGGTACAATTGACTCGTGGCTCGTTTGGAACATGACACAAGGCCGTGTTCACGTTACGGATTATACCAATGCCTCTCGCACTATGCTTTTCAATATCAACAACTTGCATTGGGATGAGAAAATCCTAAAAGAGTTTGATATTCCTTTGTCTATGATGCCTGAAGTGAAGAAATCTTCCGAAGTTTACGGCCAAACCAACATTGGTGGTAAAGGCGGGACACGTATTCCTATTGCTGGAATTGCGGGTGACCAGCAAGCTGCGCTTTATGGGCAGATGTGTGTTGAGGCGGGCCAAGCAAAAAATACTTACGGCACTGGTTGTTTCTTATTGATGAACACAGGTAAAGAGAAAGTCACCTCACATAATGGCTTGCTAACAACTCTAGCTTGTGGCCCTGCTGGTGAACCTTACTACGCGCTTGAAGGTGCAGTCTTTATGGGCGGTGCATCGATTCAATGGTTGCGTGATGAATTGAAACTGATTTCAGATGCGCATGACTCAGAATATTTCGCTACGAAAGTTGATACGGCCAACGGCGTTTATGTTGTGCCAGCGTTTACTGGTTTAGGCGCGCCGTATTGGGATGCTTATGCCCGTGGTACGATTGTTGGTTTAACGCGTGGCGTGAATTCGAACCATATTATTCGTGCGACCTTGGAAAGTGTCGCTTACCAAACACGTGATGTACTTGATGCAATGCAAGCTGATTCTGGCATCAAACTGTCAGCATTACGCGTAGACGGTGGCGCGGTAGCCAATAATTTCTTAATGCAATTCCAATCAGATGTGCTTGATACCGAAGTACACCGTCCTAAAGTGACGGAAGTGACCGCGCTAGGAGCAGCCTATTTAGCTGGTCTTGCGGTTGGCTTTTGGGGAAGCTTGGATGAGCTTGCTGATAAAGCCGTGATCGATAAAACATTCGTTCCTCATCAAGATGAAGAGAAGCGCGATCGTCGCTATAAAGGTTGGAAACGTGCGGTGAAATGTGCTCAAGCTTGGGCAACTATGCACGATGACGAAGAGTAATACTTAGCCTTATGGCCTCTATGTATCCCCCTGCTAGAGGCTTTTTGCTTGGCTATTTATGTTTTTGCTCTCTGATTTATCGATAAAAAATGCTCTGTCATCGTGGCAGAGCATTTTTTTACACGTCAATTTTTATTATTTTGGGTTTATCATGCAGCGCTTTTGGCGTCAGCCGTTTTTTTTTCTCGTTGCATCTTGGCTAAAAAGTAGATGTTTACGCAGGCGATAAAACCGTTGGTGAGCACTACAGGCCATGAATCAATCATGAGTCCGTAAGCGGTAAACAGTGCACAACCAACAAAATTAAGAATACGCAGTTTAACGATATCTTTCATTGTCAGCGAGATTGCCACCATGATCGAAGCTGCATAGCCCAAAATTTCAACCACATTCATTTCCATAATTTGACCCTCTTAATATATGCCGAACGATGTCGGTACCAATCTTCTCGCCGTGAGATAAGTGAGGAAGCTCCGTGCCTCGAATGGTCATAATTGATTTACTGTGTATAAATATAACAATAGCTAATATGTGATAAAAGACTCAAAACTAGGTTCGGTGAAGGTTAGCGATTACGCAAACGTTTAATGTCTATCACATAAAATTTATCGCACTTTTTGTTGATAGAAATATTGATTTGTTTTGTGAATGTTTTGGTCATAAAAAAACCCGTCTTAAGACGGGTTTCGAAGATGGTCGGCATCAATTTTACTTTTTGCCTTGAGTCATTTGTTTATCTTTATCGGTCAGCTCGCGAATACGACGGCTAATATCACGGCGCTCTTTTGAAATTTCTGCGCTTTTGATGATGTGATCATCGACGCGATCTTCGTAATCGGCTTTCATGTTATTGATGATCGCCATGACTTCTTCGTGGGTCATATCCGGTTTCATGTAATCGAGTAAGTTTTCAAGCAATTCAACTCTTTTACGGTTATCACGAACTTTTTTCTCGTTATCTAGCAGTTCACGTTTCAGTTTATTTTTACGGCGAGCTTGGTTAACAATTTCAAATACGATACTCATAGGTTCCTTTTCCCAACTTGAATGTCAATGCCATTGATTAAATCATATCGAGCTGATTCATAACAGCCTTTAGATCAATCCTGACTCACTCTTGATTAAGAAATAATCACTCTAGTCATGAGTGATTGTATTGGTACGGATAGGCGCTATATCATGTACCTTTCAAATCGCTATCTTATGGTATTTAGAGATGCAACTTTCAGAAATTTTAGTACCTAAAAGAAAAGATGTACCTGCAAACGCTGAACTGCATCATAGTGTTAAATTGCGTGAAGCTTATATTAGCGAGCGTGAGAAGCTGGAGATGACCGAGTTAGAGTTAAGCCGTGCAAAGATTGTGATGATTGATAGCAATGGGAAAATCATCCGAATTTCACTGTTGTTAGAACACTAATGCAACATCGATTGTGGCCTCAATTAGGAAACTCCGCTTAGAAAAAAGGAAATTATAATGAACATTGAGCTCTCTCCCCTAGAAGCACGAATTATTGGCTGCTTAATTGAAAAAGAAGTGACCACGCCTGATTACTACCCATTAACGCTCAACAGCTTGACCACCGCATGTAACCAAAAAAGTAACCGTGAGCCAGTGCTGTCATTAACCGAAGCTGAGGTTCAAGATGCCGCTGAGGGCTTGATCGCTCGTCGCCTGATGAGTGATGAAAGTGGTTTTAATAGCCGAGTGAGCAAATATCAGCACCGTTTCTGCAACACCGAATTTGGCGATTTAAAGCTGTCAAATCAAGAGCTTGGTTTGGTGTGCTGCATGCTGCTGCGTGGGCCACAAACGCCGGGAGAGTTGCGCACTCGCACTAACCGATTATGCAGTTTTACCGATGTAAAAGAAGTCGAAACTATTCTAGACGGTTTAGCCAACCGTGAATCAGGCCCGCTGGTGGTGAAGCTGCCGCGTGAACCGGGCAAGCGAGAGTCGCGTTATCAACATCTCTTTTCTGGAGAGGTTGACGTTGAAGATTTAGAGCAAACCTTTGCTCATGGTCCGGAAGGGGGGGCGACTGCTCGTATTGATCAGCTTGAACAGGAGGTTCACGCATTAAAAAATGAAGTCGCCGAGTTACGCGCTTTGGTGGAAAGCTTACTGTAAGTGAATAAGGTTCCCCACAAAGATAGCCCGGACTGGTGGGTTTATTTGGTTCGAACCCGCCATCAAGCACTGTATTGCGGTATTACAACGGATGTTGAACGACGCTTTGTACAACACCAAACAGGGAAGGGTGCAAAAGCGTTACGAGGTAAAGGACCGTTATTATTGGTTTGGTCTCAACGTGTAGAAGGCGGTAAAAGCCTCGCTTTAAAAACTGAGTTAGCGATTAAAAAACTGACCAAATTGCAAAAAGAACAGTTGGTGGCAGGGCAAGAGAATGTTCATTTCTCTGTTAGTGGCATGGATGATTTTGGTGACGATTAGGTTTGGTCAGCGGCATTATTCGCCAATTTCATGTGCAATGTAAAAAATTGTATTAACCTTGTTTAGGGAATAATAACAACAAGGTTGGTTGCAATATGAACAGTTACAACAAATGGTCAGTGGTCTCGTTGCTCTTGTTGGCTTGTGCTTCTGCGCAAGCGGCGAACACGATAGCTGACGCACGTGGTAATGGAATGGGGAATACTGGCGTAACAACGGCCGATTATCTGCTAGCCCCATTCTATAATCCTGCTTTGGTGGCCGTGTATCGGAATAATGACACGTTTGGCGTGCTTTTCCCTGCGGTAGGTGGTGCGGCTAGAGACCCAGACAAAAGCCTAAAATCCATTGATGACCTGCAAGATAGCATCAAAGCGTTTGAAAATTCCGGTACACCCAATCAAAGTGATATTGATAAACTTAATCAGTATTTAGACCAGCTTGCCGATGACAAACCTCTTGCTGCATCGGCGGGCATTGGTATGGCGATAGCAATTCCTCTCGATCTAGTTTCACTTAATATTTTTGCGCGTGGGCACGCGGAGGTGATTGCGCGTTCTGATATTGCGGCAAATACAGGCAGTAGCGGCACCGACGTTGAGAATCGTTATAAAAATTCAACCGTTGATCTGATTGCATTTGGTTACTCAGAATTTGGCCTAACACTGGCCAAAATATACAACATTCGTGGCCAACAATTTTCATTTGGCATTACGCCAAAAATTCAACAATTAAGAACCTATAAGCAAAATGTTTCGGTAAAAGAATTCGATCTTGCTGATTATGACAAAAGCGAAACGAACGATAATGCCTTCAATCTTGATTTAGGGGCAGTATGGTTAATTAACGATTTTCGAGTGGGTGTTGCGGTAAAGGATCTTTTTGCTCAAGAATTAAAAACCATTGACGGTTTAAGCTCATATGATTTGGATACGCAAGTCACAATCTCGGGTGGATATGTCACTGAGTTTTTCACTGCTGCAATTGATTTAGATGCAACAAAGCAGAGTCGTTTCCAAGACCAAAAAGATGATACACAATACCTACGCTTTGGCTTAGAAGGTAATGCTTGGGGATGGGCACAGCTTCGTGCGGGTTATGAAATCGATTTAGAAGACACTTTGGACAACGCCGTGACGTTTGGCATTGGCATCAGCCCCGGAGATCTTGTCAGTTTCGATCTTGCAGGAAACTATGCTGGAGATAATCAATTTGGCATTTCTGGAAATTTAGCTTTCACCTTTTAACTATAGGAAAGCATTCTGATGCTTTTGTTTAGTAAATGAGCGGTTATGAGTGCAAGCCAGTTTTTTTAGTGGTTTGCACTATCATTTATGAGGAACATACTTAATAATCAAGATGATATACGGGCTACTTGTTTGATCCTTCATTGGGTAGTCCGAGAATATGATGAGTGCGAAATCAGCCATTGTGTGTCATTAAATCCAGAAGTTAGTGTAACGAGAATGCCATGAGAAAAATCCTGCTCCTTTCATTTGTATTCAGTGTCAGTGTGGCAGCCTCCACTCAGGCTGCAGCGCAAGTTTTAAATGGTTATTGGCGATATCAAGAGTTTTTGGATCTTAATCCTGCGCAGCAGGCTCTTACCGACCAGATGATACAGGCAGTGCGTCAACCTCCTGCTGTACTCTCAATAGAGCAAGATAAACCTATTCATATTTCTGTTGTTTATCCAGGTCAACAAGTTTCCGATTATTGGGCGCGCAATATCAAAGCCTTTGAGATGCGTTTAGATGAACTTGGGATTAGATACCAAATTAACCAAGTCTTCACTCGTCCGAATGTCGATATTCGCCAACAAAGTTTATCGTTGATGGAAGCGATCAGAAACAAATCCGATTACTTGGTGTTTACGCTTGATACCATCCGCCACCGTAAATTTATCGAGCAGTTGTTAAGTTCAAATCAAACCAAAATTATTCTGCAAAATATCACTACGCCAGTAAAAAGTTGGGGAGATCGCCAGCCTTTTATGTACGTGGGGTTTGATCATGAAATTGGCACAATGAAACTGGTGGATTACTACAAAAAGTCGGCGCCAAAGAATAGTGCTTATTCCGTACTCTAT
>NZ_NDIO01000245.1:0-3721 GCF_002241085.1 Vibrio sp. V03_P4A6T147 | reverse complement strand
ATGCATCGAAAAGCAAATTGAAAACCTGCAGGCAAAAGAAAGAAGCGTCGGTTTATCAGCCGAAGAGAGACGGGAGCTTCAAGACTTAATGAAAGACTTGAAAGCGTAACCCAGTTTAAATAGTCAGCAATGAATAAATTTGTTAGTATATGTGGTTTGCATTTCGCATACTAATTCCTTCACCAGATATGAAGTTGGATACCGTCTATGGATCAAAATCCGCAGTCACAGCTAAAACTACTTGTCATTAAAGGCAAAGAGCAAGGCTATCTGACCTACGCCGAAGTAAATGACCACCTACCAGCAGAAATCGTAGATTCCGAGCAGGTAGAAGATATCATTCAGATGATCAATGACATGGGCATTAAGGTGGTAGAAACTGCCCCTGATGCCGATGATCTTGCTCTAAATGATGACAACGCAATCACCGATGAGGATGCTGCCGAAGCTGCAGCCGCTGCATTATCCAGTGTAGAAAGCGAAATTGGTCGTACTACCGACCCTGTGCGCATGTATATGCGCGAAATGGGTACCGTAGAACTGCTGACTCGCGAAGGTGAAATTGATATCGCTAAGCGTATTGAAGATGGTATTAACCAAGTTCAACGCGCAGTGGCTGAATATCCAGGCACCATTCCATACATCTTAGAGCAATTTGACAAAGTTCTTGCTGAAGAACTTCGTTTAACAGACCTGATCTCAGGTTTTGTTGATCCTGACTCAGATGCAACGAACGCCCCAACAGCGACCCATATCGGTTCAGAGCTTGCTAGCGCTGACCTTGCTGATGAAGACGACCTCGATGATGACGACGATGACGACAGCGAAGATACTGACTCTGAAGAAGATGCAGGAATCGACCCTGAGCTTGCGCTAGAAAAATTCACCGAACTACGCAACAAGTATCAAAATCTTCAACTCGCGAAAAATGAGCATGGCTATGACAGCAATAAAGCCGCCCAAGCCACCGAGTTGATGTTGGATATTTTCCGTGAATTCCGACTCACGCCAAAGCAATTTGACTACCTAGTCAACAAGCTTCGCACCTCTATGGATCGCGTTCGTACTCAAGAACGTCTGATCATGAGAGCTGCGGTCGAATACGGTAAAATGCCTAAGAAATCATTCATTGCCTTATTCACTGGCAATGAATCAAGCGATGCATGGTTAGATGAAGTACTCGCTTCAGAAAAACCTTATGCAGAAAAAATCAGACAGCAAGAAGAAGACATTCGTCGTTCAATTCATAAATTGAAAATGATCGAAGAAGAAACGTCTTTGAATGTACAAAACATTAAAGACATCAGCCGTCGCATGTCTATCGGTGAAGCGAAAGCTCGTCGAGCGAAAAAAGAGATGGTTGAAGCAAACTTGCGTCTGGTTATTTCTATCGCGAAGAAATACACCAACCGTGGCCTGCAGTTCTTGGATCTTATCCAAGAAGGTAATATCGGCCTGATGAAAGCGGTAGATAAGTTTGAATACCGCCGTGGTTATAAGTTCTCAACTTACGCCACTTGGTGGATTCGCCAAGCTATCACACGTTCAATTGCAGACCAAGCACGTACTATTCGTATTCCAGTACACATGATCGAAACGATCAACAAACTGAATCGAATCTCACGTCAGATGCTGCAAGAGATGGGCCGTGAGCCTCTGCCAGAAGAATTGGCAGAACGCATGCAAATGCCAGAAGATAAAATTCGTAAAGTACTGAAAATTGCTAAAGAGCCAATCTCTATGGAGACACCTATCGGTGACGACGAAGATTCGCATCTTGGTGACTTTATCGAGGATACAACCCTTGAACTACCACTTGATTCTGCTACGGCCACCAGCCTAAGAGCAGCGACTCGTGACGTTCTTGCTGGCCTAACCCCTCGTGAAGCGAAAGTACTGCGTATGCGTTTCGGTATTGATATGAATACAGACCATACGCTAGAAGAAGTTGGTAAGCAGTTTGACGTAACGCGTGAGCGTATCCGCCAAATTGAAGCGAAAGCACTGCGTAAACTGCGTCACCCAAGCCGCTCTGAAACATTGCGCAGCTTCCTAGACGAGTAATCGCAACCTATCCAATCTAAAAGGTGAGCACAAGCTCACCTTTTTTGTATCTCATAGTTTAAGTGGATAAAAACTAAGCGCATTTACCCTATTTTGCGGGTAGACACTCATAACTCCATCCCCTATAATCACACACCTAATTTGGCCCCTTAGCTCAGTGGTTAGAGCAGTCGACTCATAATCGATTGGTCCCCAGTTCAAGTCTGGGAGGGGCCACCACTTTCTCTTCTACATATGTCTACCAACGTCTATCTACCCCAGTAAAATCAATACTTAGCAAGCAATCTTTGTCTATAGCAGTCTATGCTCATCTTGTAACATCCGCGTTTTGATGTACCATCGAATGTACCAACGGCTAAATATCGACTATTTTGGTGGTACATCATGGCAAAAAGAGTAGTCCCTTTAACTAACACCCAAGTTAAACAAGCTAAAGAATCCGACAAAGAATACACTCTCTCTGATGGTGATGGCCTTCAATTGCGTGTTAAAACGAATGGCACAAAGTTATGGATTCTGAAATACACTCATCCAATAACCAAAAAAAGAAACAACATAAGCTTTGGTAGTTTTCCTGATGTCTCTCTTGCCGAGGCAAGGAAAAGACGTTCTGAAGCAAAAACTCTTTTAGCTCTCAATATCGATCCAAAACAGCATAAAGATGAACAGCTTTTAAAAGAAAGAGCAGAGCTTGAAAATACCTTTGGTAAATTTTCTGATAGATGGTTGGCACTCAAGAGAGAGAGCGTAAAACCAGAAACAGCAGATAAAGCTTATCGTGCTCTTGAGAAACATATCCTACCTAAACTTGGGAATGTCCCCATCCAAGACATCAAACCCAGAACGGTACTCAGTATTCTTGAGCCAGTAAAAGCACAAGGAACTCTAGAAACAGTTAAAAGACTATGTCGTATAATCAACGAGGTTATGCGTCTTGCTGTAGCGTCAGGTGACATTGAAGTAAACTACTTAGCAGACATCACCAAGCTCTTTCCGGCCCCTAAACGCCAGCATATGGTAACTATCGAACCAGAAAGACTACCAGAGTTGATGCAAGCTATAGCTGGTGCAAACATTACACTATCTACTCGTTGCTTGCTTGAGTGGCAGCTACACACGATGACAAGGCCAATTGAAAGCGCTACAGCACGTTGGCAGGACATCGATTTTGAAAATAAAGTGTGGGTTGTTCCTGAGGAAAGAATGAAGATGAAGCGTCCCCATACAATCCCTCTCACAGAGCAGACTTTGGCACTTTTAGAAATAATGAAGCCAATCAGTGGTCATAGAGAATTCATTTTCCCAAGTAACAAAAATCCCAAAAGCCATGTAAATAGTCAGAGCGCTAATATGGCACTAAAAAGAATGGGGTTTGAAGGACAGTTGGTTTCTCATGGGCTAAGGGCATTAGCAAGTACCACTCTCAACGAACAAGGATTCAATCCTGACGTTATTGAAGCAGCGTTAGCTCATGTTGATAAGAATGAAGTTAGGAAAGCTTATAATCGAGCAGAGTATCTTGAGCAACGCAGAAAGCTTATGTGCTGGTGGAGCGATCATATAACCGTTTCTGCTGAGGGGAATGTATCGCTAACAGGAAGAAAAGGATTGAAGTTAGCATGATACTAAAGTTAATGCATAACCTGCTAGCTCTAGT
>NZ_NDIO01000256.1:0-3724 GCF_002241085.1 Vibrio sp. V03_P4A6T147 | reverse complement strand
AAATACGAGCAAGCAACAGTCTGTTTTTCTCACCACCAGATAGCGCTTTTACTGGCGTTCTCGCACGTTTAGGGGCAAACAAAAAATCTTGTAAGTAGCTTAATGCGTGCCGTGGGCGCCCAGCCACCATCACTTCTTGTTTTCCGTCAGCTAAGTTGTCAATTACCGACTTCTCAGGATCGAGGATCTCACGGTACTGATCAAAATAAGCAACTTCAAGTTTGGTACCGCAATGTAATTTGCCACTCTGAGGTTGTAAATCACCCAACAGCAGTTTCAGCAGCGTACTTTTACCGCATCCGTTAGGGCCAATAAGTGCAATGCGATCACCACGCATGATATTGAAACTGAAGTTCGAGACAATGTTTTTGCCATCAATGCTATAGCTAATATCCTTCGCTTCGAAGACAATTTTTCCTGAACGCGCAGCGTCATCGATTTGCAAGTTTGCTTTGCCCTGTACCTCACGGCGATCATTACGCTCTTCTCTTAGCTTCTTGAGTGCTCTTACACGCCCTTCGTTACGAGTACGACGCGCTTTGATGCCTTGGCGAATCCAAACTTCTTCTTGGGCCAATTTCTTATCAAACTCGGCATTTTGCATCTCTTCTACGCGCAAGGCTTCTTCCTTGGCGACAAGGTACTGATCATAATCACCAGGAAACGAGCTGAGTTTACCGCGGTCAAGATCAACAATGCGTGTCGCCATTGAGTGGATGAACGTCCGGTCATGCGATACAAAGATGATCGAGCCTCTAAAATCTTTCAAAAAGCCTTCGAGCCATTCGATGGTGGTTACATCAAGGTGGTTAGTCGGTTCATCAAGCAAAAGGACATCAGGATCACACACTAGTGCTCTTGCAAGAGCCGCTTTACGCTGCCATCCACCGGATAAATCCGTTAGTTTGGTGTGGCCATCCAGTTTCAACGCCGCCAGAACATTTTGGATACGTTCTTCAAAACGCCATGCCCCTGTATGCTCTAGCTGCTCTTGAATACGAGATAACTTATTGATATTACTTTCACTTGGATCGATAACGATGAGATCCAAAAGATCTTGATAGATCTTTAGATACTCACCAACTTCCGCTAATCCACCAGCAACATAGTCAAAAACGGTGCCAGCTTCATCTCTAGGCGGATCTTGTTCTAATCGAGAAACAACAACATCTTGTTCTATCTGCATTTTTCCGTCGTCCATGATGATTTCTCTCGCAAGAACTTTCATCATAGTCGACTTGCCTGCACCGTTTCGGCCGACGAGACAAACTCGTTCATTTTCTTGCAATGCGAAATCTGCATGATCGAGTAATGGGTGGTCACCAAATGCTAATTGACCGTTATGGATGGTAATTAATGCCATTATTTTCTAACCAATGAAGTAATGTTTGTTGGTCAAAGGGCCAGCTCAGTTCGGATTCTTGGTATTTAAGAACCGGAATAGTGACCCCGTAACGAGAGAAGAGCGCATCATCAAATGCAATATCAACAAGTTGTACTTGTTCAGCAATGTTTGCCTGCTGAACAAGCTGAAATGCCATCTCACAGAGATGGCATCCTTCAGTACTGTAAAGCGTGAACAACTTCATTCCCTATTCACTGCATGCATGGGAAATCGTCCAGCAGTTATGGATCTGTTTGTTACGTTCAAAATCCAGTGGTAATGTTTGTGCTGAAATGTTTTGAGCAACTAAACCAAGCTCAGCTAGCGCTTCTAAATCCATTTTAAAATGTCGTTTATTGTTTGAAAACACAATCGTACCTTCTGGACGTAGGATACGTTTTAAATTTTCCATCAACTTAATATGATCGCGTTGCACATCAAATGTGTGTTCCATACGTTTGGAATTTGAGAATGTCGGCGGATCGATAAATATCAAATCAAATTGTTCTTTTGCAGTCTCTAGCCATTGCACACAGTCGGCTTGTTCAAAGCGATGCTGGTGTCCAACTTGACCGTTGAGCTTTAAGTTGTCTTTAGCCCATTCTAAATAGGTTTTAGACATATCAACCGTCATCGTTGATTTTGCTCCACCGCAAGCGGCATGAACGGTTGCAGAGCCGGTGTAAGCAAATAGATTGAGGAAGTCTTTACCCTTTGCCATTTGCCCTAAGCGACGACGCGTCAATTTATGATCAAGGAATAAACCCGTATCGAGATAATCATGTAAATTGACAATCAGTTTAACGCCATACTCGTTCACTTCCATTGTCTCAGAAATTTGCCCTAATTTTTGATATTGAGAGCGTCCTTTCTGTTTTTCGCGAACTTTGAGTACCACTTTATTTGCTTCTGTTCCGGTGACTTGAATCGCGGCACGAATGATATCTGTTAAACGGCGTTTCGCCTTTTCTTCTGGAATATCTTTAGGTGCGGCGTATTCTTGGATCACTAGGTGGTCGAGATAAACATCGATCGCAACATTGTATTCAGGCAAATCAGCATCATAAATACGATAGCAATCTAGTGATTCACGTTTCGCCCACTTACCAATTTTCGCAATATTTTTCTTTAAACGATTCGAAAAATCAGGAGCGATCACCGATTCTTGAGAAATAGACGCTCCCGGTTCTACCGTGCGCAATGAAATTGAGTAGTTCTTTTGGTGACAAGGTAACGCACCGTTATTTAACTTAAACTGCTTTTCAGCGCGCATACGCAAACAACTGAGTAATTCGTCAGAGCTTGAGAAAATCGACGCTTGGCAACCGCCAAATTCAGCCTTTAATTGCCCACCAAATGCCGTGTATAAAGCAATCAAACCAGGATGTGTACCTAAACGTTCACCATAGGGTGGGTTACAGATAACCACACCATCCTCAAACCCTTCAGGACGTTTGATCAGTGCCGCATCACCTAGCTGGAAGGTAATCAGTTCTTCAACCCCTGCGCGGCGAGCGTTATCTTTCGCTGTCTGCAGCACTCGTGCATCGTTATCAAAACCAAAGAACTTACAGTCAACTTTCTTGACACCACGTCTTGCTTGAACATTGGCCTCTGATTTTATTTGCGCCCACAGTTCTGCATCAAAATCCTCTAAAGCTTCGAAACTCCATTTTGGACGCTTGAGACTAGGGGCCATACCAGCAGCCATCATGGCCGCCTCAATGAGCAAAGTACCAGAACCACACATTGGGTCGAGCAGTGGCTTCGCTTCACTCCATCCACTACGCAAAATAATAGCCGCTGCTAATGTTTCACGAAGTGGTGCTCGCCCCGCTTCGGTACGGTAACCGCGCTGATGTAAACCACCGCCCACCATATCAATCCCTAAAATGGCTTTATCTTTATGCAAGCGTACATGGACACGAAGATCTGCATGATCTTTATCGATCGAAGGGCGCGGTAAGTTCTTTTTGGTGAAACAGTCGACAACCGCATCCTTTACTTTCATCGCACCGTACTGACTGTTGCGGATTTCGTTATTTGTGCCGTTGAAGTCGACAACAAACTTTTTCGAACTATGAAAATGATTAACCCAGTTCACTGAACTTGCCGACAAGTAAAGATCCATATCATTTTGGCAGGTAAATTCAGAGAGGACGCGAACAAATCTTGATGCTAGACGGCTCCACAAACAACAGCGATAAATCTGCTCTTTCGACGCTTTAAATTTTACCCCGGCCTGCACGGGTTTTGCGTCCGTAATCCCTAATTTGGTTAGTTCTTCAACTAATAGGTTCTCAAGACCGTTTGAGGTAACCGCTAGATATTGATTCATAC
>NZ_NDIO01000223.1:0-18321 GCF_002241085.1 Vibrio sp. V03_P4A6T147 | reverse complement strand
ACTTCAAGTTGTTTGGGTATCGGGGGAGTTTCCTCATCTAGAAACGGCATCTTTTTCAATCCGTATGTTGAAAAAGTGGCTAAATAATACCAAAAAATCGACACATAATTACAGGAATGTTAAAAAATGTAGCGAAATTGGCTATCAATAAGCGTCATTGTCAGAGCCAAAATATGGCAATAGCTTGCCTATCAAGGAGTTATTCCTCTTTCTGCTGTGACAACTTATTGCTGAAGATGTGAAGAGAATCACGCCGACTTGACTCAGTGTGATTCTACTAGAGAGTGAGATGAAATGCGTTTAGTGACAAATTACCCTGCGTAATCAAACAGATCACAGACTGAATCAAACAGCTGCTTTGTCGTTACGTTCAGTGTCGGTGTGATAAAAATGGTATCGTCACCGGCCACCACACCCAAGATGCCTTCTGATTTGCCCAGAGAATCAAGTAACCGAGCAATAAGCTGCGCCGCCCCTGGTCCGGTATGAATCACTACCAGCGCGGCATTGTGATCTATGTCTAGCACTAATTCACGCAGTGAACTTGATACGGTTGGTACACCGAGTTCAGCAGGAAGGCAGTAGACCATCTCCATTTTTGCGTTGCGAGTGCGTACCGCGCCAAATTTAGTCAGCATGCGAGATACTTTGGATTGGTTGATATTATCAAACCCTTCATTACGCAGGGCATCGACAATGTCACCTTGAGATCCAAAACGTTCTTCTTTTAATAGATTTTTAAAAGCACGAACCAGATTATCTTGCTTATCATTATTGTTGCGCATAGTTATCGTCTTCGATTAGCCATTTATTGCTGCATATTCTCGCATAGCTATGCAGTCATCGCCAAATTATCGTCCAAAAGTGTCTAAAAGGTCACTGTAAACTTTTATGTAAAACTTTGGTCGAATGGCAACTTAACTCTTTGTCGGTAAAGATAAACAAGGTCATAATTGCCATCGGTGCTGGAGCACGATTTTAGCGAATTGCGCGAGGTCGCAAAGCTAGCGTTAATTGATTGTAATCATATTGTGATTGCTATAGTTTTCTAGCTTAAAAATACCCTACACAAAAACATTTATAAGAGATTTATTCTCAAGGAGAACTACGATGAAAGTAGCTGTTATTGGTGCCGCTGGTGGCATCGGTCAAGCCCTAGCACTTCTACTTAAAAACCATCTTCCTGCTGGTTCCGATCTGGCGCTGTATGACATCGCACCGGTGACTCCGGGCGTTGCTGCCGATCTAAGCCACATTCCTACTCCCGTATCGATCAAAGGCTATGCTGGCGAAGATCCAACACCTGCGCTTGAAGGTGCGGATGTAGTCCTTGTTTCTGCTGGTGTCGCTCGTAAGCCGGGTATGGATCGCGCAGATCTGTTTAATGTTAACGCTGGCATTGTGAAAGCATTGGCTGAAAAGATTGCGGTTGTCTGTCCGAAAGCCTGTGTGGGCATTATCACCAACCCTGTTAATACAACAGTACCTATTGCAGCGGAAGTCTTGAAAAAAGCAGGCGTTTACGACAAGCGTAAGCTATTTGGTGTGACAACGTTGGATGTGATCCGCTCAGAAACGTTTGTCGCGGCGCTAAAAGATAAAAACCCTAGCGAGATTATTGTGCCTGTGATTGGCGGCCACTCAGGCGTCACTATCCTTCCTTTGCTTTCGCAAATTGAAGGGGTTGAGTTCACGGCCGAAGAAGTGGAAGCCCTAACTAAGCGCATTCAAAACGCAGGCACCGAAGTGGTGGAAGCGAAGGCGGGTGGCGGCAGTGCAACACTGTCAATGGGTCAAGCGGCTTGCCGTTTTGGCTTATCATTAGTCAAAGCACTACAAGGTGAACCAGGTGTTGTGGAATGTGCCTACGTTGACGGTGGTAGTGAGCATGCTTCATTCTTTGCACAACCGATTAAACTCGGTAAAGAGGGTGTCGAAGAAGTGTTGAGCTATGGTGCATTGAGTGCCTATGAACAAGCCGCGTTAGATGGAATGCTGACAACACTGAAAGGTGATATTCAGCTAGGTGTTGATTTCGCCAAATAAAGAATAACCTTATCTTATACAAAAATGCCGCTTGCTCATCCAAGCGGCATTTTTTATGGTTTTTACCAATATTTTTGTATGATGATGCTTTGAACTGTGTAATATGCGGTTTTTTTTACTGAGCAGTGCATTATTTTCGTCGTGAACTTACAAACTTTTTGATCCCTAGCAATGAATTTGACTATTGACTCACTATCTCAGTGACCGCGATCACATAGGGATTGATGTCTGGTAAATATGTTCTCTAAAATAGCGCCTTCCTCTAATGTGTAAACACTCACTGGATAGTTCCCATGGATAATAAGCTTGGTTTGGGCTCACTGACAGCACTGGTCATTGGTTCAATGATTGGCGCTGGTGTTTTTAGCCTGCCACAAAACATGGCCTCAGTCGCCAGCCCTTTGGCGGTAATGATCGGTTGGGGGATCACCGGCGTTGGTATGATCTTTCTCGCGCTCTCTTTTCAACAACTTGCCATCCATAAACCTCATATTAATAGTGGCGTATTTGGTTTTGCTCGAGAAGGATTTGGTGACTTTGCGGGTTTTTGTTCCGCATGGGGTTACTGGTTTAGCGCCATGGTGGCTAATGTCTCTTATCTGGTAATTGTTTTTAGTACCTTAGGCATGTTGTTTGATGCACCAGATAACGTGATGTTTGGGGCGGGCAATACGTGGCTTTCCATTGGGAGTGCATCGCTATTACTTTGGTTGGTGCATGCGTTGGTCAAAAAAGGAGTACAAACGGCCGCATTCATTAATCTGATTACCACCTTTGCTAAAATGATCCCTCTAGTGTTGTTCATCATTTGTGCCGCTTTTGCTTTTTCTTGGGACAAATTCACATTGGATTTTACAGGCTTACACTTCGGTATTGGCCATGATCTGTTGGATCAAATAAAAAGCACCATGTTGATCACGGTATGGGTGTTCATCGGAATAGAGGGAGCGGTTGTTGTGTCGAGCCGCGCTCGCCACCGTGCTGATATCGGTAAAGCGACTATTCTCGGTTTGCTTACAGCGTTGACCATTTATGTATTGGTCACGTTATTGTCGATGGGCGTGATTAAACCGGTTGAATTGGCGCAATATCAGAACCCTTCAATGGCCAAAGTGCTGACGACTATTCTTGGTCCTTGGGGTGAGTACATCATAGGTGTTGGATTAATTATTTCGGTATGTGGTGCTTTTCTTAGCTGGACGGTACTGGCCTCCGAAGCGCCATTTTTATGTGCTAGAGATAAGATGTTTCCTGCCATCTACGCCCAGCAAAACGAAGCGGGGAGCCCAGTAAAAGCGTTAACTCTAACCAATATTTGCATTCAGATCTCACTGATTCTGGTGATGTACGCAGGCAGTACCTACGATACGCTGCTGATCTTCGCTTCAGAAATGATCCTTGTTCCCTATTTTTTGATCGGCGCCTTTACGTTAAAGATCGCGATTGAACAGAAGAATAAAGGCAAACTTCTGGTGATAGGTTCTTGTGCCACCATTTATGGGATTTGGCTTTTGTATGCCTCTGGTTTGCACTATTTGATGCTCTCCGCGCTACTCTACTTACCTGGGCTCTATTTCTACATGAAAGCTAAACGAGAGCAGGGCATTCATCCTTTTCAAGGCAAAGAAAAGTTAGGAGCTTGTGCTTTAACGATCGTGGCTGTTTTTGCATTTGGCATGATTTGGCAAGGCGGGTTTTAAATAACGCTTAGAATCAAAAAGAGCCTCAATTGAGGCTCTTTTTGTAGCGGTGCATTTTTAGGCAAAGATCGATTCTTCGTCCAAGCTAGCTGCTGTTCTACTTTGTCCTATTCACAGCCATATGAGCTAGAGCTATCAGTGCTTGTTTATATTCACTTTCTGGCAGGATAGACAGCTCATTGATCGCTTTATCGGCTTCTTTTAGCGCTTTGTTGGTTGTGTATTCAAGCGAGCCTGTTTGTTTCATTGCCGCTAGAATCGCATCAAGCTGTTCCATGCCATTGGCTTTTTCAATGGCCTCACGGATCATCTCTTTTTGTTCGTGTGTACCATGCTGCATTGCGTACAATAGAGGAAGTGTTGGTTTGCCTTCCGCTAAATCATCGCCCACATTTTTGCCCATTTCACTGCCATCAGAGGTGTAATCCATCACGTCATCAATGAGCTGGAAAGCCGTGCCAAGGTACTTACCATAGTTCTGTAATGCCGTTTCAATTTCAGGAGAAGCATTACTTAATATCGCACCAATCTGGGTCGCTGCTTCAAACAAACGCGCCGTTTTCGAGTAGATCACCTGTAGGTAATTTTCCTCGGTAGTGTTTGGATCATTACAGTTCATCAATTGTTGCACTTCGCCTTCAGCGATAACGTTCACCGCATCGCTCATCAGCTCAAGGATCCTTAACGATCCTAGTGTAGTCATCATTTGGAAGGAACGCGTGTAGATGAAATCCCCCACTAACACGCTCGCTGCATTGCCAAATGCCGCGTTCGCTGTTGCCTTGCCACGGCGCATATCCGATTCATCGACAACGTCGTCATGCAGCAAGGTTGCCGTGTGTAGGAATTCAATAAATGCAGCGGCAGTCGTGTGCGCTTCACCTTGATAACCAAGGGCTCGAGCCGACAAAATAGCCAGCAAAGGACGCAGACGTTTCCCACCTCCGCTGACGATGTAGAATCCTAATTGATTGATTAAAGATACATCAGAGTTGAGCTGAGCTTGAATCGTTTCATTCACTTTTGCCATGTCATCGGCAGTAAGCGTTTGGATAGCTTTAAAATCCATGGTTAATCCGGCTGAAGTTAGAACCTATAAGGTGTTGTGTTCTTCTATAATTCTCGAATAATACACTAAAAAACGTTGATTAATACAAGGCTTAAAGGCATGATTGCGCCACTTTTCATTGGCGATTAGCTTTTCGCCAATTTTTTCAAAATATGGCTTGTCTTGGGGTACTCATTCGCGTAGAATCTGCGCCCTATTGATGATTAGTTTAGCGCACACCCAAATTGCTCAAATAAAAAGCATACGGCTGTGCGGAAAGAGCGGAGTAAAATATGTACGCTGTTTTCCAATCTGGTGGTAAACAACACCGTGTAAGCGAAGGTCAAACTCTTCGTTTAGAGAAATTAGACGTTGAAACTGGTGCAACTGTTGAATTTGATAAAGTTCTACTAGTTGCTAACGGTGAGCAAATCACTGTTGGGGCACCTCTTGTTGAAGGCGGTAAAATTACTGCTGAAGTAGTACAACACGGTCGTGGCGATAAAGTTAAAATCGTTAAGTTCCGTCGTCGTAAACACTCTCGTAAACAACAAGGCCACCGTCAGTGGTTCACTGAAGTGAAAATCACTGGCATCAACGCTTAAGTAATTTAGGAGAGTTTAACAATGGCACACAAAAAAGCTGGCGGTTCTACTCGTAACGGCCGCGATTCAGAAAGCAAACGTCTTGGTGTTAAGCGTTTCGGTGGTGAATCTGTTCTTGCAGGTAACATCATCGTTCGTCAACGTGGTACTAAGTTCCACGCAGGCACTAACGTTGGTATCGGTAAAGACCATACTCTTTTCGCTCTTACTGAAGGTAAAGTGAAATTTGAAGTTAAAGGTCCTAAAAACCGTAAATTTGTTAGCATCGACGCTGAATAAATTTATACCTAACTGAACTCAAAAGCCCTGCCGTTACGGTGGGGTTTTTTATTTATCAGCCGAACAGAAAAGAAGACACTCTAATCACTAGAGTTTCTCCTTATGTGTTCCAATTGTGGATAAAACGAAGGATGATCACGGTCGATCCTGAATGTGTATCTGCTAGAATTTATATCATTGTGTGACAATGATATCGCAACGCAAAGAGCGTGGAGTAACAAATGAAATTCGTTGATGAAGCGATAATTAAAGTCGAAGCGGGTGATGGCGGTAACGGTGTCGTGAGCTTTTGGCGTGAAAAATTCGTGACGAAAGGCGGCCCTGATGGCGGCGATGGCGGCGATGGTGGCGACGTTTATATCCAAGCCGATGAAAACTTAAATACCTTGGTTGATTACCGATTCCAACGCTTTTACGCTGCTGAGCGCGGCCAAAATGGTGGCGGTGCTAACTGTACAGGTAAGCGCGGTAAAGACATTACTTTGAAGGTGCCTGTTGGGACTCGAGCGGTTGACATTCACACCAATGAAGTTGTGGGTGAAGTTGCAGAGCATGGCAAAAAAGTGATGGTCGCTAAAGGTGGCTGGCATGGTTTAGGTAATGCTCGCTTTAAGTCATCCGTTAACCGTGCACCACGCCAAAAAACCATGGGTAAAAAAGGTGAGGTGCGCGAATTACGCCTTGAGCTTTTACTGTTAGCTGACGTGGGGATGCTGGGCTTGCCGAATGCGGGTAAATCAACCTTTATTCGTTCTGTTTCAGCAGCGAAGCCAAAAGTCGCTGATTACCCCTTCACTACGCTGATCCCAAGTTTGGGTGTCGTGAGTGTGGTTCCTGAGAAAAGTTTCGTGATCGCTGATATTCCGGGCTTGATTGAAGGCGCGGCCGATGGTGCTGGTTTAGGTATTCGCTTCTTAAAGCACTTAGAACGTTGCCGAGTGTTGCTGCATATGATCGACATTCTTCCTATTGATCAAAGTGATCCTGCGCAAAATGCGCTGACCATCTTTGATGAGCTAGAGCAATACAGTGAAAAAGTGTCGCAAAAACCTTGTTGGTTGGTATTCAACAAAGTTGATCTGATGCTTGAAGAAGAAGCCGATGAAAAGATCCAAGAGATCTTAGATGCGCTAGCTTGGGAAGGGCGATACTTCAAAATTTCGGCAGTAAACCAACAAGGTACGGCGGATTTGTGCCGTGAGTTGGCTGACTATATGGAAACGTTACCTCGTGAGCAGGAAGAGCTCAGTGAAGCTCAGAAAGTCGATTTCATGTGGGATGATTACCATAAAGATGAGATGAACAGCCAAAATGTGATCACTGAAGATGGTGATGACTGGGATGATTGGGACGACGAAGAAGATGACGGTCACGTTATCTATGTTCGTGATTAATTTTCCTGAATGGATTGAGCCGCAATAATTATTGCGGCTTTTTTATAGCTAAATCATATTTAAAGCACCCAATTTCGGGCACACTATTGGGCTTTTAGGACGTTCGGAAAGGAATCATGACATCCAAACAGAGGCTTGTTTCTCGATTGATCGCCCAAGCTGGGCAAATGTTGTTGGCTCATGGTGCGGAAAGTACACTTGTGGGCGATATTATGCGTCGCATGGGAGCGGCGTGTGGCATGAGTGAAGTGGAAGTATCGCTCTCGGCGAGTTCACTTGTGCTAACCACGGTTTATGATGGCCATTGCATTACGACTGCGCGCCGTTGTCCTGATCGTGGGATCAATATGCGGGTAGTGACGCAAGTCCAGCGCATCTGCATCATGATGGAAAAAGGGATTTTAGATTATTCCCTGGCGCAGAAAAAACTTAATCAGATCAGCCCTGAACGCTACAACCGTTGGTTGGTTGTGGTAATGATTGGTCTTTCTTGTGCTGCGTTTGCTCGTTTAGCTGGCGGAGATTGGACGGTGTTTACGATGACGTTCATTGCTTCTGCGGCGGGTATGATTGTGCGCCAAGAGATTGGGCATCGCCAATTTAATCCGCTCGTCAACTTTACGGTGACCTCATTTGTCACTTCGATTATTTCAGCGCAAGCTATCATCTACCAGCTAGGCAATAAACCAACCATTGTGATGGCTTCTTCTGTACTGATGTTAGTCCCCGGTTTTCCTTTAATTAATGCGGTCGCGGATATGCTTAAAGGTTATATCAATATGGGTATTGCCCGTTTTGTGATGGCAAGTTTGCTTACGTTGGCAACGAGTTTGGGCATCGTTGCGGCGATGAGCGTGACGGGTGTATGGGGGTGGTAGCGATGGATTGGATGAATTTATTACTCGGTTTAGCCAATGACATGTTTTTTGCTGCAATCCCAGCCGTTGGTTTTGCTTTGGTGTTTAATGTTCCTGTACCAGCCCTAAAATATTGTGCGTTAGGTGGTGCGATTGGTCATGGCTCACGTTACTTAATGATGCAATTTGGAATTCCCATTGAGTGGGCGACTTTTTTTGCTGCAACTATCGTTGGAATGATTGGCGTGCGTTGGTCGCGTAAATTTTTAGCTCACCCTAAAGTGTTTACGGTAGCGGCTTTGATCCCAATGGTTCCCGGGGTTTTTGCCTTTAAAGCGATGATTGCAATGGTTGAAATTAACCATCTTGGTTTTACGCCAGAGCTGCTGGCGATACTGATGGATAATTTTTTAAAAGCGATGTTTATTATCGCGGGCTTAGCGGTTGGCCTTGCGGTGCCGGGTTTGTTATTCTATCGGCGCAAACCCATAGTGTAAGGGCATGGGCTATCTTTCGTGATGACACTTTAGGATCTTATTTATGATCATCAGCATGATTGCCGCGATGGCAGACAACCGGATTATTGGTAAAGACAATCAAATGCCATGGCATTTACCGGCAGATTTTGCATGGTTTAAACGCTGTACGTTGGGCAAACCAGTGATCATGGGGCGAAAAACTTATGAGTCTATTGGTCGCCCGTTACCTGGTCGCCATAATATCGTGATCAGTCGTGATGCTTCATTGGCAATTGAAGGGGTAAGTATTGTCTCTTCGATTGAAGAAGCCATTGAGGTTGCGGGTCATGTGGATGAAGTGATGATCATTGGTGGCGGCTCTATCTATCAAGCCTGTATGCCACAGGCCAATAAACTATACCTCACCTTTATTGACTTAAATATTGAGGGAGATACGCAATTTCCCGAGTGGGGGAGTGAGTGGCAAGAAGTTCATCGTGAAATGTATCAAGCGGATGACAAAAATGCTCACAACATGCAGTTTGTGGTTTTTGATAAGCAATAGGGGATTTCGGAGCGATATTAAGCAACGATCCGAATCTTTTTATTCGTTAGCCTTTACGGGTTAACGCTGGTTGAGTGAAGTAGTGTTTATCTTCCCAGCGTAGCATGGTCAAACATCCTCCCCACACACAGCCAGTATCAAGCCCTATCGCTTCGTCGCTGCGGTAACCTTCTAACGCAGCCCAGTGGCCAAATAGGACTGTTTTATCGAGTTTAAGGCGTTTGGGTAGGGCAAACCACGGTAACAATTCTTCATCTTTTATTTCTTGAGGGGGAAGTTTGCACGCCATATCAAGACGCCCATCAGCAAAGCAAAAACGCATCCGAGTATAGGCATTGATGGTATAGCGATAGCGGTCAATCCCTTCTAGCTTCAAGCTCCACATATCAGGTGTGTTGCTGTACATCTGCTCGATAAGCCAACGCCAACGATCGCTTTGTAAAATACTTTCGACTTCTTTTGCTGCTTGACGTGCAGTTTCAAGATCCCACAGAGGAGAAATCCCCGCATGGCACATGACAAAGTCAGCATGTTCAGCGAGGAGCGGTTGATGGCGCAACCAAGTGAGCAGCTCTGTTGCATCGTTCGCTTGTAATATGGGTAAGGTTTTATCACGAGGTTTACATGGGTGGATGCCCAGCGAGACGGCCAGTAGGTGAAGATCGTGATTGCCTAGAACGATACGCGCCGAACTACCCAATTGTTTGATAAAACGTAGCGTTTCTAGAGATTTAGGGCCTCTTGCTACTAAGTCGCCAGCTACCCACAGTGTGTCTTGTTGTGGTTGGAATTGCACTTGAGCCAATAAACACTGTAGTTCGTCAAAACAGCCTTGAATGTCGCCGACAATATAGTTCGCCACGGCTACCTCTTTTAATTTAAAACATTAGGAATAGCGAGACGAAAAGGCTCAATTTCAACAATAAATTCAGCGTCCGCTTCATCTAACATAATGTAATGACCTTGCATAACACCGACTGGCGTTTCCAACGCCGTACCACTGTTATAGCGGTACTCATCATTGGGCAAGATAATCGGTTGTTCCCCGACCACGCCATCACCTTCCACAGACATCTGTTTGCCATTCGCATCGGTAATTAACCAACGGCGGCTCATCAGTTGTACCTGCTGGTTGCTGAGATTACGGATGGTGATCACATAGGCAAAGATATAGCGGTGTAAATCGGGATTGGACTGCTCGGGGAGATACTGGGTATGGACTTGGATTTTGATACAAGGTTCAGAGATATCCATGTTAACTCCTTGTTTTTATAGATGAGCGATAGACATTGGCCGTTTATCGCTCAATCGTTATTAGGCGTGATGAGCGTCTAACCAGTTTGCCATAGCAACAAACTGTTCAAGTGTTAGGTTTTCCGGGCGCATGCCAGGGTTGACCCCAAGTTCTTCTAGCGTTTCCACCTCAATCAAACCTTTGTAGCAGTTGCGTACGGTTTTACGACGTTGGTTAAAACCATCTCGGCAGACACGCTCTAACCATTTCATGTTTGTCGTGGGATGCGGCAGTACTTCATAAGGCACCAAGCGCACCACGGCTGAATCAACTTTCGGTGGCGGTACAAAGGCCGTTGGCGGAACTTCTAACACAGGAACCACTTTGCAGAAATACTGCGTCATAACCGTTAAGCGCCCGTAAGCTTTACTGCCGGGACCAGCAGCTAAACGGTTGACCACTTCTTTTTGCAGCATGAAGTGCATATCTTGAATATCTTTATGGAATTCAAATAAGTGGAACATTAATGGCGTTGAAATGTTGTATGGCAAGTTGCCGAAAATGCGCAGTTTATTATTCGGCTTCACCAACTGCGTAAAGTCAAAGCGCATCGCATCGCCTTCGTGAATCGTCAATTTACTCGATAATTCTGGGTGGTTGCGCAGGCGCTCAGCTAAGTCACGGTCTAGCTCAATAACAGTGAATTTATCCACTTCGCGGCCGACTGGCTCAGTTATCGCTCCAAGACCGGGGCCGATCTCAACCAAATTTTGTCCCGGACGAGGGTTAATCGCAGAGACGATGCCATCAATAATGTATGGATCGTTTAGGAAGTTTTGACCAAAACGTTTACGCGCTTTGTGCCCTAAGTGGACATCATTTCTCATAGTTTTCTCGAAATTAATTAGGTTTCTTTTCTACCAAGTCAATCGCGTAGGCGAGTGCTGTTCTAAAGCTCCCTGTATCCGCAAGCCCTTTCCCTGCCAATTCGAGTGCGGTGCCATGATCGACCGATGTTCTTATAAAGGGTAGACCAAGAGTAATATTTACTGAACGACCAAAGCCTTTGTACTTTAATACGGGCAGGACTTGGTCGTGATACATGCCTAAAACAGCATCGGCATCTTGCAAGTATTTGTCATTGAAGATGGTGTCGGCTGGTAGTGGGCCAATCAAATTAATGCCATCTTGCTGACGAATTTTTTCTAGTGTTGGAGTGATGGTTTCTATCTCTTCACGGCCCAGACAGCCATCTTCTCCTGCGTGTGGGTTTAAACCACACACATAAATTTTGGGTTGAACAATGGCAAATTTTTCCACCAAATCTTTATGCAAAATAGTGATGATTTTTTCTAACCGCTCGACCGTTACTGCCTTTGATACATAAGCCAGTGGAATATGTGTTGTCACTAGCGCGACTCTCAACCCTTCTGTTGCGAGCATCATAACCACCAGTGGAGTATTAGACTTTTCTGCAAAGAATTCAGTGTGGCCGCTAAATGCAACGCCAGCTCGGTTGATCACCCCCTTGTGCACAGGGCCGGTGACAATAGCATCAAATTCATCATTCATACAGCCTAAAGCGGCTCTTTCTAATGTATTTAATACATAATGTCCATTGGCTTCATTCAGTTTCCCCGTTATCACCGGTGCGCCGAGGGGAATATGATCCACTACTAACCGTCCCGCTTGCTGTGGTTTTGGTGCAGAGGTGACTGAGTAGTCTTCCAATATAACGTCAATATTGAGCTCTTTAGCGCGCTCTGCAAGCAAGCTTTTGTCCGCGCATACCACCAGTTGATGTGCCCAATCTTCTTTTGATAAGGCCAGCACCAAATCTGGGCCAATACCCGCGGGCTCGCCAGCGGTAACCACGATGCGTTTAATTGTCATCTTGGTTGTCCTGTATAATTTCGACAAAGGCACTGGCACGCATTTCTTGTAGCCATGCGCTGGCTTCTTCATTGAATTTTCGATTAAAAAGAATGCGATAAGCTTTGTTTTTCAGTGCAGAGTCGGTGCGGTCGACTTCACGGCGATCAAGCACTTCGACAATATGCCAACCATGAACGGTTTTAAAGGGTTCGCTGATTTGTCCAACCGATAATGTTTCGATTTGATGTTGAAACTCCGGCACGTACAGATCCGGTGTTTGATAACCCAATTCGCCATTTTGCGCCGCAGAGCCGGGATCTTGGCTGTATTGCTGCGCCAATTCACCAAAGGTCGCTTCACCTGCCTTAATGCGACGAATGAAGTCATGTAGCTCTTTTTGTACGCCGTCATCGCTTAAAATGACCGTGGGTTTGATTAAAATATGGCGTGCATTAACTTCCGTGACCGCGACGGTTTCTAATCCTTTGACGTCATCAATTTTAAGAATGTGGAAACCGACGCCACTGCGAAATGGCCCAATAATAGAGCCTTTGTTTTGCATTTTGATTTGGTCGGCAAAAATTGTCGGCATTTCTTCTTTGCGCATCCAGCCCCAATCACCACCTTGCAGCGCTTTCGGACCTTTTGAATAGGTATAAGCCATGGTGCTGAAATCTGCTCCTTGGTTGAGTTTTTCGACTAAGGTTTTGGCTTGCTGTTCTACTGCGGCCTTATCTTGAGTGTCGTCAACACGCAGTTGGATGTGGCTGATTTTATATTGCACCGTTGCATTGGTTTCTTGCGCAAGAATATTAGCTAAGTTGTCCACCTCGTCCGGTAATATATTGATCCGGCGACGAACTAAAGCATTGCGCGCTTCACTTGCTGCAATTTCTTTACGTACTTGTTCGCGAAATTCGGCATAAGTCAGCCCTTCAGCAGTAACAGAAGCGTTAAGCTGTTCTAGGGTTTGATTATTGTTTTTCGCGATGTCGGCGATCGCGTCACTGAGTCGGTTATCGTCAATGCGCACGCCAATGCGTTGTGCTTCTTGTTGCTGAATGGTATCAATAATCAATTTTTCAACCACTTGCTCACGCAGCACTGTGTCTTCGGGTAGCGTTTGACCATTTTTCTTTGCATTAATGGTCAAGGTTTTTAATGCACCATCAATGTCACTCTGTAAAATAACGCCACTATTGACGATGACGGCGACGCGATCGAGCTCAACAGGAGTAGCGGATGCGGTGTTTAGGCTTAATGTTGCCATCAATCCAATCAGTGTGTGTTTCCACAATTTCATTTGTAGTCCTATCAAAATGAGCAAGGGCCTTTACGCTTAAGCAAAGGCCGGATAAATTAGTTGTTTAGGAAAAATGGACGACCATAACTTAATGAATTTCCAGCGCTGTCTACGCCCGTCGTTCCGGAACCTGCACCAATCGTGGTGCCAAAACCGACAATACCAAAGTTCAAACTAAAGTTATTTTCGTAGAGTGGCGTAGCATTAGGGTCAGTAACAAAATCACCATCCCATTTCCGCAGTTGATTACTATAAGTAAAACCAATATACCAACAATCTGAGGTGTAGCTTAGGTTAGCCAGCCACTCCAGGCTCTTTTCCGTGGTTAAATCGTAGAAGTACTGTCCGCTAGCATTCCACTTTTTGGCGATCTGATACCCAGCCAATAAACCAGCTTGTGAAATGCCATCTTTGGTAATGGCATTGATATTGGTAATTGTATCGCCAACGGTATTATCAATATACTCTTTGGTGACGTAACGATAGTTAGTTTGAATGTATCCAGAACCCACTCTGTACTCGAGAGTACTATTGGCGAGCTGCATCGTACTGCTGTCTATGTCGTACTGAACCCCGCCATGGTAGAAGAGTAAATCATCATAGTTGAAGTCCATTTCGACGGCCCAAGCCGAATAGTTGGAAGTGTTGGCTGAATTATCTCCCTCATTAGGGGAGGAATTCTTGAGATCTTTTTTGAGGTAAAAAATCTGGCCAAAAGAGATATTTAAACGTTCTTTATACTGATCGTCGAAAAACCGTGAAGAGGCACCGTAGCTGATCTGATTTGCTGGGGCAATATAATCGACACCACTGTATTTACGGCTGCGGAATAAACCATAATAATCGGTTTGCAGTAGCGTTGTATCGTACAGCCCGATATTGCGCTGATCTTCTCTCGGTACGTACAGGTACTGAATCTGCGGCTCAAGTGTCTGCGTATAATCATCAAACAGAACCGTATCTCTTTCCAGTACTAATCCCGCATGAGTTCTAAATTCCGGAATGATGCGTGAAACGCTCTCTTTTAGGTCTTTATAATTATCCGAATTGAGGTCAACACCGCTGAGATCTTGTTGGTAATAAGTACCAAGCACTCGCGCTTCGGTTGTCCAAGTGCCCCAGGTGTTACTGAGAGGAATGGTAAAGCCTGGTTCAATGTGCGCTCGGGTGGCTGCAGGTTTTCCTCTTGCATCGGTTTCAAAACGCGATAGATGGCTCACCATATCAAAGTTCAAATACGGTAATAATTCGGGGGCATAGTAATTAAACGCAATCTGTGGCATCAAGCGATAGGGTTGGTTGGTGCTAGTTTTGTCTTCTGTAAGCAGCTGAAAGTCGCGAACCAGTATCGATGAATCCCAATTGTGGGTCCGGTAGGTGGCTTTACCTTCTTGGATAAGCTGACCATCTTCTCTGTTACCGATACCTGAGTCTAAATCACTAAAGTAGCTAATGTCACTGACTTGAGAGTAGTCAATTTCAAACTTCCAAGCTTGGTTGAAAATACCACTGTGTTGGTATTGGAAGCCCCAGCGGCTGCCCTTTTCCGGATGTTTTTGATCATCAGGTAAATATTCAGATTTAATGTTACCTGTACCAAAATCATTCAGATAACGGAATTCACTGTTTAATTGCGTACCGCGTTCTTGCATATATTTAAAGGTCGTTTCTAGGTCATAGTTTGGCGCTAAGTTCCAATAAATAGGTACTTGGGCTTCAAAACCATCGCTAGAACCGTAAGAAACGGTAGGGTATAAAAATCCCGTTTTACGTGTGTCGCCAATCGGTACCGTAAGAAATGGCAGATAAAAAATCGGAATATTTTGAATCTCGAAGCGCGGATTATAAAAAGTGGCTTGCTCTTCATTTTGGTCAATATCAATGCTGGATGCTTTTAATCGCCATGCATTATTGCCTTCAGGGCAAGAGGTAATCGAACCATCTTCTATCTCATAAACGGCCTTACCTGTTTTGGAAATATACACAGCTTCACCACGGCCGGGTTCACACAAAAATTGATATTTTGTGTTCTCTAATGTCATTAAATCCGTATTAAGATTGTTGGTGGCTTTGTCAGAAATGGTCCTTACTTCACCGTCACTGAAGTTGACATTACCTTGCGCAACCACAATATTATCTTTCTGATGCAGGGTAACGGTATCCGCTAGAATGCGTTTTTTACCTTGAACAACGACCACATTGCCTGAGTAGTTTGCGCGTTCACCGTTCACGGCTTCTAGCGTATCAGCCTCGACATTAATCGGTTGCTGACTTGAGTTTTCTGCTTCAGGTTCGTTGATCAAACATTGATCTATAGCGGGCATTTCCTGCACACTATTGTCTAACATAGCTTCTGCTTGAGTCTGTGGCACAAAAAGAGCTGCGCTAATTGAAGCGGCTAACAAGGTGCGGGAAAAACATGACATCGAGTTGTACTATCCTGTTTGAACTTGATTGATTCGGAAGATGGATGGCCGAATGTAAAATAAAACGTTTCTTATCATAAAGGAAATTGAAGCTCCCGGCACTATCAGACCGCTTTACTCCTGAAAAATTCATAGATTGAGAGCACATAATGCATATTTTTGGCAAAATTCTTGGCGCTTTTTTTGGCTTCTTATTTGGAGGACCGTTTGGCGCATTTTTTGGTTTGTTTCTCGGGCATCAATTTGATAAAGCTCGTCGTTTGAATCAAGCGGGGTTTAAAACTAGCTCATTTGGTTCTGGGCCAAGCCAAACCGAGCGACAAGACGAATTTTTTAAAGCCGCTTTCGCGGTCATGGGCCATGTTGCTAAAGCGAAAGGGCAAGTCACCAAAGAAGAGATCCAGCTAGCTACCATCATGATGGAGCGTATGAACTTACATGGTGAGCAACGTAAAGCGGCTCAAGATGCGTTTCGTGAGGGGAAAGAGAGTGGCTTTCCTTTAGAGGAAGTGTTGGAGCGTGTGCGCCTTTCGACGGGTGGACGCTTTGACTTGTTGCAATTTTTCCTCGAATTGCAAATATCAGCCGCGTTTGCCGATGGGGATGTTCACCCTAGCGAGCGCAATGTACTGCACAAAATCGCTCGTAGTTTAGGTTTCTCATCCGATCAACTGGAAAGACGCTTGCGTATGCAAGAAGCGGCCTTTCGTTTTCAACAAGGCGGAAATTTTGGTGGCCAACAGCAAGGCTACCAGCAATCTGGGCAGTGGCAACAAGCTGCGCAAGCTGAACGCCTCACTGATGCTTACGATGTGTTAGGCGTGAGTAAAGATGCGGATGCTAAAGAGATTAAACGTGCCTATCGCAAATTGATGAATGAGCATCACCCAGATAAATTGATGGCCAAAGGCTTACCACCAGAGATGATGAACGTTGCGAAAGAAAAATCGCAAGAGATCCAAAATGCGTACGATTTGATTAAGAAAGAGAAGGGTTTTAAGTAACCGGCTATCGTGAATTACCGCGAACGTTCCAATCGATTGAGCTGGTGCAAACTGGCTCTTTTTATTATGAGCATACGCAAGACACAAAAAAAGCCAAGTTTGAAAACTTGGCTTTAGAAAGTGGCTCCCCCTGCAAGACTTGAACTTGCGACATACGGATTAACAGTCCGCCGTTCTACCGACTGAACTAAGGGGGAACAGAATGTTTGCTTATCTTATGCAGATAAATGGTGCCGACTACCGGAATCGAACTGGTGACCTACTGATTACAAGTCAGTTGCTCTACCTACTGAGCTAAGTCGGCGCCGAATCAATAAGCAGTGCTCATTGATGAAAAGTGGCTCCCCCTGCAAGACTTGAACTTGCGACATACGGATTAACAGTCCGCCGTTCTACCGACTGAACTAAGGGGGAACAGGTTTTAAAGAATGGTGCCGACTACCGGAGTCGAACTGGTGACCTACTGATTACAAGTCAGTTGCTCTACCTACTGAGCTAAGTCGGCACATTTTTATCTTTAATTTTATTGTCTGTGCTAGGCACCAACAATTTAGAAACTGTGGTGCCCGGAGGCGGAATCGAACCACCGACACGAGGATTTTCAATCCTCTGCTCTACCGACTGAGCTATCCGGGCGACGGGGTGTATTAAAAGGTTTTTCGCATTTAACGTCAACAGTAAAATGCAAAAAAAATGTCGTTTGTTGTTTTTCTATACTTAGTGACTCGTTTTTGCCCATTTTCGTTAAAAATTAGTGTCAGATTAGATAGGGAAAGAGGCGTTGAAAAGAAAATAGGAGCTTTGAATGGAGCAAATAGCGAATAAAAGCGCGTTGAAAAACACACGTTTATCCGCTTGGTTACACTAAAGGAGCAAACTCACCAGACTGGTTTTAGTTTTTGACGGAAAATGGACTGACCCATAATTTAATCGTTGTAGAGGTAATCGCTGTAGAGGGGATTGGATAAATATGACAGGTAATAAAAAAGCCAAGTCGTTAGACTTGGCTTTAAAAGTGGCTCCCCCTGCAAGACTTGAACTTGCGACATACGGATTAACAGTCCGCCGTTCTACCGACTGAACTAAGGGGGAATTATCTGTGTAAGTCTAAGACTTCGCACCAAATAATGGTGCCTCGAGGCGGAATCGAACCACCGACACGAGGATTTTCAATCCTCTGCTCTACCGACTGAGCTATCGAGGCAATAAATGGTGCCGACTACCGGAATCGAACTGGTGACCTACTGATTACAAGTCAGTTGCTCTACCTACTGAGCTAAGTCGGCGCACTTTATTTATTGCTTGCTGCTACTTTAACAAAAGCACCAACAATTTAATTTGTGGTGCCCGGAGGCGGAATCGAACCACCGACACGAGGATTTTCAATCCTCTGCTCTACCGACTGAGCTATCCGGGCAACGGAGCGCTATTAAACGGATTTTCCCTTCAATCGTCAACTGCTTTTTGGAAATATTTTGAAAAAACGGTTTGTTTGCTGCGAATTTAGACAAAGCTGCGCTTTTTTAT
>NZ_NDIO01000051.1:0-3728 GCF_002241085.1 Vibrio sp. V03_P4A6T147 | reverse complement strand
TTCTATTGCCGATAACGAGTTTAAACTCATTATCGCGGGTAAGCAGCATGAGGAGTGCTTTGTGGATTTAGCAACGCTGATAGGCCTGATCGGAGGCCTCGCTTTCGTTATTATGGCGATGATTTTAGGCGGAAGCCTAATGATGTTCTTCGACGTCACATCCATCTTGATCGTAGTGGGTGGGTCAATGTTTGTTGTATTGATGAAGTTCACGATGGGACAATTCTTCGGTGCAGCCAAGGTGGCAGGTAAGGCATTTATGTTCAAATCCGATGAACCTGAAGATTTGATCGCAAAAATCGTGGAAATGGCTGATGCGGCGCGGAAAGGTGGTTTTCTTGCATTAGAAGAGATGGAAATTACCAATAGCTTCATGCAAAAGGGGATCGATTTGCTGGTGGATGGCCATGATGCTGACGTGGTGCGCTCTGCGTTGCAAAAAGACATTGTATTGACTGATGAGCGTCATTCACAGGGAACTGGCGTATTTCGTGCTTTTGGTGACGTAGCGCCAGCGATGGGCATGATCGGTACTTTGGTGGGCTTGGTTGCCATGCTGTCTAACATGGATGACCCTAAATCAATTGGTCCTGCCATGGCCGTTGCCTTATTAACTACCTTGTACGGCGCTGTTCTCTCGAACATGATTTTTTTCCCGATTGCAGACAAACTCGCTTTGCGCCGAGATCAAGAAAAGCTTAACCGCCGTTTAATCATGGATGGTGTTCTGGCTATTCAGGATGGACAAAACCCACGGGTCATTGATAGTTATCTGAAAAACTACCTCAATGAAGGCAAGCGTGTTTTAGATGTTGATAGCGAATAACGGAGCCTGTAATGGATGATGAAGAAGGCTGTAAATGCCCACCTCCCGGCTTGCCGTTGTGGATGGGAACCTTTGCCGATTTAATGTCGCTGTTGATGTGTTTCTTCGTACTACTGCTCTCTTTTTCCGAGATGGACGTACTGAAGTTTAAACAGATAGCGGGCTCGATGAAGTTTGCTTTTGGTGTGCAAAATCGTTTGGAAGTGAAAGACATTCCTAAAGGGACAAGCATCATTGCACAAGAGTTTCGCCCAGGCCGCCCCGAGCCGACACCGATTGATGTCATCATGCAACAAACCATTGATATCACGCAGCAGACACTTGAGTTTCAAGAAGGGGATTCAGATCGAGCGGGTGGTGTTCAGCGTGAAGAAGGTCAATTGACGGGGGGGCAATCCCCTGAAACTTCAACGCAGAATAATCAAAATACTCAATCGGAAATGCAACAACAGCAAGCAGAATCTATGTCGCAAGAGATGGAAATTGTTGAACAGGACATCAAAAAAGCGTTAGCAAGAGAAATCGAACAAGGCGCAATTGAAGTTGAAAACTTAGGTCAGCAATTGGTGATCCGTATTCGTGAAAAAGGTGCGTTTCCCGAAGGTTCTGCATTTCTACAACCTAAGTTTCGTCCATTGGTTCGTCAAATTGCCGATCTGGTTAAAGATGTGCCGGGCATTGTGCGTATTTCTGGCCATACCGACAATCAAAGTGTCGATTCTGAATTGTATCGCTCAAACTGGGATCTTTCGGCTCAACGAGCGGTTTCTGTGGCGCAAGAGATGGAAAAGGTTCGTGGGTTTTCTCATCAACGACTCAGGGTGCGTGGTATGGCCGATACCGACCCAGTCGGCTCTAACGATACGGAAAGTGAACGTTCACGCAACCGCCGAGTAGAAATCAGTATCATGCAAGGTGAACCGCTGTACAGTGATGAAGTTCCATCCGTTCAGTAAGTTACGTTGGATTATGTAAAAACACATAGACGAGCGCTAAGGCTCGTCTTTTTTATGGTTATCACCTCGTGTATAATCCTGCGCCCTTAGCGGTGTATCAGTAGCAAGCAGAATGCGACCCATTGATTCACCACGTTGCCCAATCAGATTGCGAATAGAACTATGAAATTTATTGTTAAGCCCCATCCGGAAATTTTTGTTAAAAGTGACTCAGTACGCAAGCGCTTCACAAAAATTTTAGAGTCCAATATTCGTAATATCATCAAACGAAGAACAGAGTCAGTCGCGGTATTTAACCGTCGCGATCACATTGAAGTGGCTGCGCAAAGTGACCAATACTATCAAGAAGTCCTTGAAATTCTGACTCACACTCCTGGCATCCAGCAAGTGCTCGAAGTGCAGCAATCTGAGTTTAAGGATATGCATGACATTTACGAGCAAGTGTTAGCGCTCAGCCGTAATAACATCGAAGGAAAAACTTTTGTCGTGCGTGCTAAGCGTCGAGGAAAGCATGATTTTACCTCAATCGATGTTGAGCGTTATGTTGGTGGTGGTTTAAACCAAGCAGTTGAGAGTGCAAAAGTTCAACTTAAAAACCCGGACGTTACCATCAATATTGAAATAGCCGATGAATTGCTCAATCAAGTGATTGCCCGTTATAAAGGCTTAGGTGGTTTCCCTCTTGGTACTCAAGAAGATTTATTGAGTTTAATTTCTGGTGGTTTTGACTCGGGTGTATCAAGCTATTTACACATCAAACGTGGCTCAAAAGTGCATTATTGCTTCTTCAATTTAGGCGGTCCAGCGCATGAAATTGGTGTAAAGCAAGTGGCCCATTATTTGTGGAATAAATACGGTTCTTCAGCCAAAGTGCGTTTTATCTCGGTCGATTTCGAGCCTGTGGTGGCTGAAATCTTAGAAAAAGTAGACGATGGCCAAATGGGTGTGGTGCTAAAACGTATGTTTATGCGCGCCGCAGGCATGATAGCTCATAAGTTAAATATTGAAGCTTTAGTGACCGGAGAAGCGTTGGGTCAAGTTTCGAGCCAAACTCTAACTAATCTTCGTCATATTGATGGTGTGACAGATACTTTAATTTTACGTCCTCTCATCAACTGGGACAAAGAAGAGATTATTAAAGTGGCGCGCGAGATTGGAACAGAAGATTTCGCCAAAACGATGCCAGAATACTGTGGGGTTATTTCAAAAAGCCCAACAGTTAAAGCGGTGAAAGCGAAATTAGAAGCCGAAGAAGCGAAGTTTGATTTCTCAATCCTAGAGCACGTAGTTTACAACGCTCGTCAAATGGATATTCGTGATATTGAGAAAGAGAGCCAAGAGCAAGCACCTGAAGTTGAACAAGTGACCGCTATCGAAAAAGATGCGGTGGTACTTGATATTCGTAGCCCAGATGAAGAAGATGACAAGCCACTGCTGATTGAAGGTGTGGAAGTAAAACATTTGCCTTTCTACAAGTTATCGACTCAGTTTGGCGATTTGGATCAATCGAAAACATATCTCTTATATTGTGCGCGCGGTGTGATGAGCCGGCTTCAAGCTTTGTATTTGAAAGAGCAAGGCTTTAACAACATCAAGGTATATCGACCTTAATCGTTATCTCGATACAGAATCGACCGCTCACGTTTTCGTGAGCGGTTTTTTATGGCTCCGAGTTAATCACAGACATAAAAAAACACCGCCCAAGGGCGGTGCTAAAGAATTTGACAGACAGGTCAAACAATAAATACAGGAAGTATATGTTTTGGTGCAGGGGATAACTGCACAAAACAGGATGGTAGAATTCTACCTCACTCGAAATACGAGTTTGCAAACACAACATCGCAACAAAAGCCAATTGATTCATAACTGAATCAAGCCGTTCAGGCCTTGTTGCGGGGTGAAATATAGAATTTCTCTAGCCGCTCGGCAATGGACAATTTATAATG
>NZ_NDIO01000159.1:0-3749 GCF_002241085.1 Vibrio sp. V03_P4A6T147 | reverse complement strand
GATAAAGAGGCAATAGAGCGGCAAACGAAAGCGGCAACTCTGTGCCTAACGAGAAAAAACTGGCTGCTCACTCACAAAGATAGCATGAATGAATTTCTTCTAAGTGATTAAAAAACAAAGAATATTAATTTTAATATCAGATGTTTTAAAAGTTGGCATACTAATTGAATTGTCTATATCAGAGTTGATACAACAAGTTTTTAAATCGGCAAATAGCGGATTTAGCAAGTTCACGGTCAGTGCTTCCAAATGAGAGTAAAGCTGGCCGCTTCGCAAAAAGCTTGCGAACTCACTAGGAGAGCAAACTATGACCATTACAGTAAATACTAACGTCTCAGCAATGACTGCTCAGCGTTACCTTAATAAAGCGACGGGTGAATTAAATACCTCGATGGAACGTTTATCATCAGGTAATAAAATCAACAGCGCTAAAGATGATGCGGCAGGCTTACAAATTTCAAACCGCTTAACCGCTCAGTCTCGTGGCCTAGATGTGGCAATGCGTAATGCCAACGACGGTATTTCGATTGCTCAGACTGCGGAAGGGGCAATGAATGAGTCGACCAGTATCTTGCAACGTATGCGTGATCTTGCTCTTCAATCAGCAAACGGCACCAACTCGGCGTCAGAGCGACAAGCTTTGGATGAAGAGTCGACCGCATTGCAAGATGAGTTAAACCGTATTGCAGAAACGACCTCATTCGGTGGACGTAAACTGCTCAACGGTTCGTTTGGTGAAGCATCATTCCAGATTGGTGCGAGCTCAGGTGAGGCGATCATTATGGGGCTTACCAGCATACGTGCTGATGACTTCCGTATGGGCGGCCAATCGTTCCTTGCAGAGCAAGGAAAGGACAAGGATTGGGGAGTGCCAGCGGGCGCACGTGATTTGAAATTTGAATTCACCACCCAGGCAGGTGAGCTTGTTACTCTCGATGTGTTAGCCAAAGATGGCGATGATATTGAAGAGCTAGCGACTTACATTAATGGTCAAACCGACAAGCTTAAAGCATCGGTTGATCAAGACGGTAAACTGCAAATTTTTGCCGCAGAACCGAATTTACAAGGTGACCTTGCCATCTCTGGTGGTTTGGCAACCGAACTTGGCCTAAACGGCGGACCGGGCGTTAAGACGACGGTTCAAGATATTGATATCACCTCAGTTGGTGGTTCTCAAAATGCAGTGGGCGTTCTGGATGCTGCGTTGAGATATGTGGATTCACAACGGGCAGAGCTCGGTGCGAAGCAAAACCGTTTAAGCCATAGCATCAACAACTTGGCCAATATCCAAGAGAATGTTGAAGCATCCAACAGTCGAATTAAAGATACAGATTTTGCGAAAGAAACCACGCAAATGACGAAAGCACAGATTCTGCAACAAGCGGGTACCTCGATTCTCGCTCAAGCAAAACAGTTGCCAAATTCTGCAATGTCACTATTGCAGTAATGTTAGGACCCTTCATCCAACAGCTCAGACGTGGGTTAGGTGAAGGAATCCTTGGCAAAGTATGATTATGGCCGAATATAAAGCTCTCTCAAGATGTACCCTGCTTTATAGTCATAGATAATCATGCGCCCCGGTCAGTCGGTAATGTGTTCATTTCTCTGATCTCCACATTGGCTCTGGCTACCAACTAGCCCCGGTTCTCTCAAAGGAAAAGGGGCTTTTCTTTATCTATAACTTCTTGCTCTCATCAATGCTCCTCAATCGCCCGTGAAGCCGACCAATCACGTCAAATCTTTAATGCTATTTTTGTATTTCAGCCAGTTTTGCAGCGTTTATCCCACTTTTAATCGATATTGGTTATTTTTTACGAAATCGTCGTTTTCCCGTTAAAGGATTCCTAACCGCAGTCGCTAATAATAGTACTTTGAGAGAACTACTTGGTTTTCCGAGACGTCGGAAACCGTTTGTCTATGACGCTAAGTCGGAAAATCAATAGGAGAACCACTATGGCGGTTAATGTAAACACTAACGTTTCAGCTATGACAGCACAACGCTACCTAAACAGTGCTAGCAATGCGCAACAGTTATCAATGGAACGTTTATCATCAGGCTTCAAAATTAATAACGCAAAAGATGACGCAGCAGGTTTGCAAATCTCTAACCGTTTGAACGTTCAAAGTAGAGGCTTAGATGTTGCCGTGCGCAACGCAAATGATGGCATTTCAATTGCGCAGACAGCTGAAGGTGCAATGAACGAAACTACCAACATTTTGCAACGTATGCGTGACTTATCTCTACAATCGTCAAATGGTTCGAACTCGAAAGCCGACCGCGTAGCGATTCAAGAAGAGATCACCGCGCTGAATGACGAACTCAACCGTATTGCTGAAACTACATCGTTTGGTGGTAATAAGTTGCTCAATGGTACTTTTGAGACGAAATCATTCCAAATCGGTGCGGATAACGGTGAAGCGGTCATGCTAAGCCTAAATAATATGCGCAGCGACAACGCAATGATGGGCGGTAAGAGTTACCAAGCGGCAAATGGACAAGATAAAGATTGGACCGTTAAAGCGGGTGCTAATGACCTTACCATTACGTTGACTGACAAACGTACTGGCGAGCAAACCATCAACCTAAGTGCAAAAGAGGGCGATGACATCGAAGAGTTGGCCACTTACATCAATGGTCAAACCGACATGTTAAAAGCTTCTGTTGACGATGAAGGCAAACTGCAAATCTTTACTGATAGCAACCGTATTGATGGCGTAGCAACCTTTGGTGGCAGCTTAGCGGGTGAACTGAGTTTCCAAGCTGCAAAAGATGTGACAGTCGATACCATTGATGTCACCTCTGTAGGTGGTTCGCAAGAATCAGTTGCCATTGTTGATGCGGCACTGCAATTTGTAGACAGCCATCGTGCTCAACTGGGTGCATTCCAAAACCGTTTCAACCATGCGATTAACAACTTAGATAACATCAACGAAAACGTAAATGCTTCTAAGAGCCGAATCAAAGACACTGATTTTGCGAAAGAAACCACTGCCTTGACTAAATCGCAGATCCTTTCTCAAGCATCAAGCTCAGTGTTGGCACAAGCTAAACAAGCGCCTAATGCTGCTCTTGGTTTGCTTGGTTAAGTCGTTAACTTTTAAATTAAAAATCCAGCTTCGGCTGGATTTTTTTATGCCTCACTTTTCACGTGATCAAAGAATGGATCTGAAAAATGAATCAACGGTTAAACGGGAGGAAAGGATATATTGTTATGAGGCTAATAAAACAAAACCCAGCCTAAGCTGGGTTTGAATTGATGGTGCGGAAGGAGAGACTTGAACTCTCACACCTTGCGGCGCCAGAACCTAAATCTGGTGCGTCTACCAATTTCGCCACTTCCGCAACTTGTACTGTAGATAGATTGAACATTGGTTATTCAAACTATCGTTGTAAATGGTGGCTACGACGGGATTCGAACCTGTGACCCCATCATTATGAGTGATGTGCTCTAACCAACTGAGCTACGTAGCCATTTGACAATCTTAAATCATGGTGCGGAAAGAGAGACTTGAACTCTCACACCTTGCGGCGCCAGAACCTAAATCTGGTGCGTCTACCAATTTCGCCATTTCCGCAGCGTATTCTTTAAATAAACCGAATGTTATTAATTCAGCTTATCTTTTTACGGTCAGCTTATCGCTAACCCTACAAATAATGGCAGGGCTACCTGGATTCGAACCAGGGGATGGCGGCATCAAAAGCCGCTGCCTTACCGCTTGGCGATAGCCCTACAAGATGATTGCTCATC
>NZ_NDIO01000342.1:0-3800 GCF_002241085.1 Vibrio sp. V03_P4A6T147 | reverse complement strand
AACATGAAACTAATACTGATTTTAATGGCGTCTGTCTCGGCGGGTGTGGCCTCTGCTGATCACTTTCATTCATTTTTGCTTGGGCTTTACATCGCGTCACTCGCAGTAGGCAGCTGTTACTGGTTTGCGTTTCGAAGTACTAAAGTGCCGGAGTTTGCCCTTTTTCTTCTCATCTGTGGGCTTCTTGCTAAATTGACAGTGACCATTATCGGTGTTGCGTGGGGGATATCGGCGCAATTGATCACATCGCCTTTTATCTTTGCTTTGTCGTATCTCTTCTTCTCTATTGTCGTGACATACCTCTGGTTCAGTTATCGAGATAAATTAACCTCTGCAATCTCTAAAACAACGGCGCATCACGCGCAGCGCACTTAATACATAGAGTCCTTATGCGTAACTTACGCGCAAGATGCTTAATGTGATAGCGAACTAAATTATTTCTGTTAATGCAAAAGGGCTTCCTCACTGGGCCCTTTTGGTGCTTTTGCACTTTAGACTTTTGTCCAAGAGTGGCGCTCATCTTTTCGATATACACTATTAGCAATGATTATTTATCTCCTGAACAAGGAAGTACTATGGGCATTGGATTATTTTGGGCAGAGAAAGTTATCTTAATACTGGGTATCATTTTTATTCTGACGAGTATTGTGCGGTATGGTAAACGTAGCCATGACTGGAAAGGTGTCATCACGATGTTTTATCGTCGCATTCCCATGTCAATTGAGGAATATAAGTGGTACCGCTTGGGAGTGGCATTCATTGTTACCGCTATTGTGTTGCGGATTGCTGTACTGACCTTCTGGCCCTCACTATGAGGTTTAAATGAGCGAGCATTGTTGCTTGCTAACCGATGTTTCGCTTGAGTGTGTAGCCTTTTATGACCCCTAAAACTTTTTAATTAATTTTTTGCGCAACTCGCATCTACGCGAGGTTTAGGTATACACTCTATTTATCGAATTAATAAATAGAAGGTGATTACATGTCTTTCCCCGTACTCATCTGTGATGACTCTGCACTGGCTCGGAAGCAGATGGCTCGTTCACTTCCCGCCTCTCTAAACGCCGATATTACTTTCGCAGTCCATGGTTTAGATGGCATCAAAAATCTTGAAGAGCATGATTTTAAATTAATGTTCCTCGATTTAACTATGCCTGAACTGGACGGCTACGGAACGCTAGAAGAGATGCAACGCAGAGGGATGACAACGCCTGTTGTTGTTGTTTCTGGTGATATACAGCCGAAAGCGAAAGAGCGAGTATTGGCGTTAGGGGCGCGTGCTTTTATTCAAAAGCCGATTGATAAGGACGTGTTAAATAGCGTACTACGAGAATTAGTCGAACCGCCAACACAGCCTCGTATCGTTACGCCTATCTCTGTTGAACTACCTATCTTAAAACGTCGTGACATCTATATGGAAGTTGCGAACGTTTCGATTGGTCGAGCAGCTGATGCTCTGGCGCGACACTTTGATGTATTTGTTCATTTACCGCTACCAAACGTCAATATTTTTGAAGTGAGTGAGCTACATATGGCACTTCGTGACTTGGCGGAAAATGATCAAGTTTCTGGTGTATGTCAAGGCTTTAGCGGTGAAGGCATTGCAGGTGAAGCACTGGTGCTCTTGAGTGATTCCAGTGTTTCTGACCTGAAAAAATTAATGAAAGTGCCAGCAGACAGTGAAGAGCTTGAAGAATTAGAACTGTTAATGGATGTATCAAACATATTAGTTGGTTCTTTTCTGAATGGATTAGGCGAGCAATCGGAGGTGCGTTTTTTTCAAAGCTCTCCAGTATTGCTTGGGCAACACATCTCCATTGACTCTGTGATCAATTCAACCGCTGGATCATTTAAAAAAACGATGACGTTTGAAGTGAGCTACAACATTGATCAAACGACGATCCGCTGTGACTTGCTCTTTATGTTTGTCGATGAGTCTCTTCCGTTGCTAGACAGTAAATTAGCGTACTTGATGGAGGATTTTTAACGATGAATCTCCCTGCAGAATTTGAACAGTTCCACTGGATGGTGGATATGGTGCAGAATGTCGATATGGGGCTGATCGTGATTAATCGTGATTACGAAGTGCAAGTGTGGAATGGATTCATGACACACCACAGCGGTATTCAAGGGCACGATGCGATTGGTAAAACCATTTTTGAACTGTTTCCTGAAATCCCCCAAGAGTGGTTTAAGCTCAAAACTAAACCTGTGTATGACTTAGGTTGTCGTAGTTTTATTACTTGGCAGCAGCGCCCATATCTCTTCAAATGTCGTAATGTTCGCCCTGTCACTCAGCAAGCCGATTATATGTACCAAAGCATTACTTTAAACCCGATGCGAACCACGACGGGTAAAATTAACTCATTGTTTTTATCAATACAGGATGCCACATCTGAAGCGTTAGCCTCTTTACAAATACGTTGATAGAATCAGGGTTTTAATGATTTCGAAGCCTCCTTTTGGTGTTTCATCAAGGAGGCTTCATGTTAGTGATGGGTTCAATTAATCAAGCGTTACAAGCTCATTTCCGCAACGTTGATTGTTTGCAAAGGCACGAATGTTATCCAAAGTTGTCTGAGCGATATTGTGTAGTGCATCTTCAGTCAAAAAGGCTTGATGTCCTGTAAATAGTACATTGTGGCAAGCCGATAGGCGTCTGAATACATCATCGACAATCACATCATTCGACTTATCTTGGAAGAAAAGATCCTTTTCATTGTCGTAAACATCTAAACCAAGAGCGCCGATACGACCTTGTTTCAGTGCTTCAATTGCTGCAACTGAGTCGAGTAATTCACCTCGGCTGGTGTTTACAATCATCACGCCATCTTTCATTTGGGAAAATGCGTGGCTGTTGAGTAAATGGTAGTTCTCTGGCGACATTGGGCAGTGAAGCGTAATCACATCACTTTGTTGGTAGATTTCCTCAAGGCTGCAGTAAGTTGCACCGAGTTCAATCGCCAGAGGGTTCTGATAAGGGTCGAAGCACAGTACCTTCATTCCCAACCCTTTCAAAATACGCATTGTGGCGATACCAATTTTTCCTGTGCCAACAACTCCCGCGGTTTTACCGAAGAAGTTAAACCCGACCAACCCTTCTAGTGAGAAATTAGCGTCTCGGGTGCGCTGGTACGCCTTGTGAAAGCGGCGGTTCAAACACATCATCATTCCTACTGTGTGCTCTGCCACCGATTCTGGTGAATATGCGGGCACTCGCACCACTTGAATACCCAGCTCTTTTGCGGCATCGAGATCGACTTTATCAAATCCGGCACAGCGCATTGCGATAAGCCTCGTCCCATTTTCATACAATTGGCTCAATACTGGGCGACTTAAGTCGTCATTCACAAAGGCACACACCACAGTGCATCCTTGGGCCATTTTAGCTGTGGCTGGGGTGAGTCGAAAATCGTGAAAGTGCAGCGAGAAGATCTTTGTATCACTGACCTCTGAGAAAGAACTCGCGTCATAAGATTTTGCGCTGAAAAATGCAATGTTGATCATGTTCTCTTCCTAATTAGACTTATAATTTTCACTATAAATACGCCTAATATCACAGAAAATAAACCACAAAATAACTATGTCTTTGGGATGGTAGGAGTTGCGGTGTGATGTCACTAAAATCGAAAACGGACGGATTAATGATAAAAATTCACCACAATCTGTAAAAATCGCCGATAGAAATGTCTGAGTCACCTCTTCTGTGAATGTGATTTCCCTCACATTTTCGGCGCAATGCTGAACAAGGTAACGTTTGCTTATTGTATGAAAGCTTTCGCTAAAATGATGCGTTCTTTAAT
>NZ_NDIO01000260.1:0-3802 GCF_002241085.1 Vibrio sp. V03_P4A6T147 | reverse complement strand
GTCATAAAACAACCAACCAGGCAATTGTAAACTTTCAAAACAACATTTATTTAACATTTCAAAATGCAAATAAAATCGTTTGCGTCGCTTAACCGCTCCCTTTTTGTACTAAAGAATCCCACTGAAACTGTGAAATTCTGGTCAAAATCCAATAAAAGGTTCATCAAAAGGAAACAAATGAGAAACAAATCATAGCTAGGCTAGCGAAAACTGTGCTATCTAGAGAGCACGACATGGCGTAATAACAACAACAAGAGGTTGCTTATGGAAAGCTTGCAATTTGACGAAATGTTGGAAATGGAAATCACAAAACTCCGCTCTAGTCGCACTAAACCAGTAAAAAGAATGTGGCGAGAAATTGAAGCGATTCAGGATCAAAAACGGTTACAAAGAGAATTGATGGAGATGGATGTCTGCTTCGAGGCTGATCAAATAAAACTCTGAGTAAAAAGGCACTTCAACAGTGCCTTTTTTGTTTAACTAAATCAGCAGAGATTACTGGCACTCTTGCGCGGTTTGCCGAACTCGGTGAGCTAATTGTTGGTACTGCTCCGCAATTGTCTCACCAAATACTGGATCATCTTCGGATTGTTGCCAGCTCGCCTCCACCGCTTGCCAATCAGTCACATTAAAGGTGCGGCTGATCAAGGGTAAAACCGATTGTTCTTCTAACTCCAGATGACGCTTCTGGGAAGAAATAAATGCATCAAGTTGCTCGATGAACACGTGCTGTGGTACAACAGCATCTTGCAAAATCATATCGACAATCTCTAGAAAAGCATGAGTTTTCTCAGAAAGTTCTATATGTTCTCTCGCTAAATTTTGAATATCATTATGTTGACCATAATGATCAATATAATAGTGATAGAGAATATCTTCTTTGGGGTGGTGTACTGACTCTGAATGCGTCGCCAAGTAGTCAATAATCTCTCTCACTAAAGAGTAGTTGATACTTTGTTCATTACTCAATTGCCGTTGTTTATCTCGCAAAATGGCAAGCAAACGCGCCATATACCCGTGTTCTCTACGGATCCTTTCAATCATCATTGTGCTTCTCCATTACACTTATTTTAGATAAGTGTATAAAAGCTTCAGCGTGCTTGCTTTGACCCTGCTCGAAAAAACATCAATTAATCACTTATACAATACGGGTTGCCAATTCACAGGCGCTTTCCCCTGCTCAATAAGTAATTGATTAGTCTTTGAAAAATGTTTACAGCCCAAAAAGCCTCGATGCGCAGAAAGAGGAGAAGGATGCGGTGCTACTAATACATGATGTTTACTGCGAGCAATCATGCTGCCTTTCTTCTGCGCGTGTGAACCCCACAACAGGAAGACAACACCTTCACGCTGCTGATTTACCGCCTCAATCACCCGGTCGGTAAAGGTTTCCCAACCAGTATTAGCGTGCGAATGCGCCATACCTTGTTCAACGGTCAATACGGTATTGAGCAATAGCACCCCTTGCTCGGCCCAACTTTTTAGGTAACCGTGCTGAGGAGTAACAAAACCGGGGATATCTTGCACCAGCTCTTTGTAGATATTCACCAGTGAAGGTGGGGTTTTAACGCCGGGTAACACCGAAAAACATAACCCATGAGCTTGATTTGGCCCGTGATAAGGATCTTGCCCTAAAATCACAACCTTAACATCGCCAAATTCGGTAAAACGAAACGCATTAAACACGTCAGCAGCAGGTGGATAAATCACTTTCCCCGCCAGCCTTTCCTTTTCAACAAACGCTATCGTCTGTTGAAAATACTCCTGCTGTTTTTCATGGCCGATAACATCGTGCCAAGTCAATGATTGAGTCATAACAACGCTCTGCAAATTAACTAATTACCGCATTGTAACCATAAAAAGCCACCACTGCATGAGTCAATGTCACAGAGCTTTTGCGATGATTAGTCAGCCTCTATATCCGGCAATTCTTGAATAAGCATATTCATGGCGCACTCGAGTTGCTTCATTGCTATGTAGAGTTTTGCCCTAAAATCCCAAAAACCTCGCTCAGCTCTTGAACTACGTAATTGCACTTCGATACACCAGCCATATTCTGCCAGTTCAGTAAATCCTAAAATGGCGATTGTACCTGCTTGCCGATGAACCCAATCCGCTCTCTCACTACTGGTAACTGGCATAGCTAAAGCATCACATAAACTACTTACCGATGCCTGAAGAAAAGAGAATAAAGCACTTCTATTACCAAATGTACTAATTAGAGTATCCATTTTTAACCCATCACGGCTGATAATACCCCAATCCTCGAATATGCTGATTATGTCATTGAGACGGATAGGTTTACCTAGTAAATCGTTCATGCCTGCATCTAAACAACGTTGTTTTTGATCATTTAGTATGTCAGCTGTCATCGCAATAATTGGTATATCTCGGTAGGTTTTATCCCATGCCCGAATATGTTTAGCCAATTCATACCCATCCATATAGGGCATATGGCAATCACACAACACTAAAGCATAATCGTTACGGCCTAAGTATGAGAGCGCATCTTGCCCATTACTCGCAACATCAAATACCAAACCAATCTGATCCAATTGCTGCGCTATTAGCATTCGATTAATTTCATTATCGTCAACCACCAACACTTTAACTGGTAAGCTGCACTGACTACCTAGCGTTTTAGACTGATCTTGTTTAATACTTAATACTTCATAACAGACCAGTTGAACACTTCGATTGGTAATAGGGTGTGAATTAAGAAGCCACCCCCAACTTTCTCGGCGTACTCCCAACACACCCGGCAGCGGACAGAGCTGAACATCCCCTTCTTTGGCATTATCACTAAACACTATCGCTGCATTGGTTTTACTCAGCTCTATACCCAGGGCCAAAAGGTGTGTGCTTAATGTAGCGTTTAATGTTGGATCACTTATATTAACGCTGGCAGAGTAACCACTAAGGAGAGGATCAATATGAGTATGAGCGCTGATTCTAAGAGGAATTTTAAAACCGATCCAACTTCCCAAACCCTTTTGACTATTTATTAACATCTCGCCTTCCATCAACTCAACCAGTTGCTGGCAGATCGATAATCCTAAACCCGTGCCACCGAAACGGCGGCTTGTTGAGCGTTCTGCTTGCTCAAAAGGCTGAAAAATTCGCGCTATCTCCTCAGCGTTCATTCCTATACCAGTGTCTTGTACGCCCACTTTCAATATCTGTTCATCATTCAATTCTGATAATACTTGTAGAGTGATCGTAATATTGCCTTGTTCAGTAAATTTTACGGCATTATTTACTAAGTTAATCAGGATTTGTCGTAAGCGTAATTCATCACCTATATAAGCGGCCGCTAATTGTGGTTCAATCGAAAGCCCTAGTGATAAACTCTTTTTCTGTGCTTCAAAACTACTAACAAGAAGTACTTTATCAATCACTTCACGTAAAAGAAAAGACGCTGATTCAAGCTTTAGTTTTCCAGCCTCTATTTTAGAAAAGTCTAACACTTCACTTACAATGCTGTGCAAACCTGAAGCGGAAGTAGAAACTACATCCAGCATCTGTTGTTGTTCAAAATCCATATCACTCATAGATAATTGTTCTAACATACCAATAATTCCGTTCATTGGTGTACGAATTTCATGGCTCATCGTCGCTAGAAACTCTGCTTTCTCATGCGAATTTTTTTCTGCCTGTTCTTTTGCTGTCGCCAAAGCCGTCTCAACTCTTTCTTTTTCAATTAACAGCCGTCGCAATCGCCAATAAGCAATACTACCAATAAAAGAAAGTACTAACGTGATAAACAAAAACGGAGTCAGTTTTTTTAATACACTTAGCCAGT
>NZ_NDIO01000046.1:0-3804 GCF_002241085.1 Vibrio sp. V03_P4A6T147 | reverse complement strand
TCACTAATGAGCGTTTCATTTTTAAGACCTCTCATTTATGAGAACCATATTGGATTGAATACCTTTGATTAAGCCTTGATAATCTCTCCTAACTTATGTTGTGCAATATTCAATCCAGATCTTGAAAAATTTCCGTAAAGCATAACACTGGTTAACAACATTAATTTAAATCCGAATTTACACAAACATACATACTGAGAGATGTTACCTGATGACTTCTAAATTTTCGTTATGTGCGGCCGGGCTACTGTCAATAGGCAGTATCACAGCAAGTAACATTGCAATCGCATCAAACCACCATCATCACAACCCTAGTGAGATAAAAACACAATTAAAATGGTCTTGGGAAGGCAGTTCATTTCAACCTGAGTTTAACCAAGTCATGGCGGCACCTATCGTTGCTCAGTTAAATGATGATAATGGTGACGGAAAAATCGACGAGAATGATATCGCTGATATTATCGTTGTTACTTTTGAAGGTAACAAGTATGCGAAAGGGGGAATAATTAGAGCCCTGAGTGGCGTTGATGGTTCTGAACTTTGGTCATACAATAATGGTGGTGTTATAGCCGATGCTCGCTATTCCCCTGCTATAGCTGATCTTGATGGAGATGGCTTGGTAGAGATTGTTAGCACGAGTCTAGATAGCAAATTCATCAACATCCTTGATGTTAACGGAAATATTAAAAAGCAGATTACTAAAACCAAAACTGGTGGTGGCGCATCAGGAAATATCGCATTAAGCGACCTCAACAACGACTCTTCTGTTGAGATCTTATCGGCTGATGGTGTCTATAACTACGATACTGGGCTATTATTCACCTACGATTGGTCTCCATCACCTATAAGCTTGGATGTGGATGGTGATGGCATACAAGAAGTGTTCTCAAATGGCTCTCTTTATCAAAGTAATGGCGCATTTACTTGGCAGCATCCTACAAACGACCACATTTGGTTCTCAGCCGTTGCTAACTTGGATAATGATAACAAACCTGAGATCATTATCTCAGTACCAGCGTCACTCTCAGCATCACAAAATAGCTCTTTTGCTGTATTAGAAAGTGATGGAAGTGTGAAATGGGAAATTACTAATACTGAAAATCCAGGTGGTGGTGCTCAAGCTATTTCAAACTTCCTTGGCAAAGCTACAACCTCTACCAATGAAATCGCTAAGTCCCCTGTTTATGGATATACCCATCTACATCACAGCCATCCAGTGAAAATAGCAGATGACAACCAACTTAAAATCCGCTCAGGAGATCTGATTGACGCTATTGGATCAACAGCCAGTAATATGGTGGGTGGTCAAGGCGGTTCACTGCATACTATTGACACAAGCAAAGTCCGCTCTATCGATGTAACCTACGGCAAATATAAAACGTGGTGGACATATGGCGTACTCGAGATGGAATTCACTCTCAATGATGGTTCGAAAATAACGTTAGGTTCAAAAGATTCAGCCTTTAAATACCCGGCATTAGAGTGGCGAACCAAAGAAGTTCCATATCTTGGAGTGGAGTGGAGAACAAAACAAGTTTCTTACTGGTTCTTTGGCTGGCATACCAAAACAGTTTCTTACCTAGCTCCTGTTTGGAAAACTAAAACGATTCCTTATGCTGTTCCTGTCATGAAGAGCAAAGCAACCACTGAACGATATACAGTCCCAAGCAATACCCAACTGGTAGGCTTAAATGTGTGGAGTAAACCAAAGCCTATCTTCACCTTCAAAAAGCATGTGAATGCTGTACAGTTTATTGTGGGTGAAAAAATCAACAACAACATACAGAATATGGGTATCGTATACGCTGGTTACTATGCTGTTGACATGTACAATGCGCAAGGCGGTAAGGTTTGGTCTGTGAAAAATGATGACTCTAATAGTGGAAAAATTGGTGTCTCTGCTTATGACTTCACTGGTGATGGCATTGATGAAGTTATCGTACAGGACTTCCTAAGAGTTCGAATCCTCGATGGGCGTACTGGTGCTGTATTAGCAACGATTGCAAACTCATCTGACACCTTGTGGGAATACCCTGTTGTGGCGGATCTAGAAGGCAATAACAATGCATCGCTTATTGTCGTAGCAAATGACTATGCTCCAGAAAGAGCTATCAACCATGGTGTTTATGTTTACCAGTCAGCCGATGCTGATAAACCATGGAAAAATGCAACGAGAATTTGGAACCAACATTCGTTCCATTTCTCAAACATTAACCAAGATGGCTCAGTACCAACCAATGCTCAGCCTAGTTGGCTAACACATAACACTTATCGCTCAAGTACCATTAAATAACTTGAATTTGATATAACCACCACTATCGCCCAAGGCGGTGGTGGTGGGATGACAAAAAAAGCCTCGCCTTTTAACAAAGGCGAGGCTTTTTTATGGCCAGTACGCTGGGAATATTAGTGAAGCTTTAAATTTGGACGCAACACACGATTAATACGGCCAACTAACATCATCAACCCTGTTTTGAACATACCGTGCAGCGCCATTTGGTGCATGCGATACAAAGAAATGTACACGACTCGCGCAATACGACCTTCAACCATCATCGAGCCTTTGGTTAAATTACCCATTAAGCTACCAACGGTAGAAAAACGACTTAATGAAACCAACGAACCGTGATCTTTATAAACATACGGTTTGAGCTCACGCCCGTTAAGCTTAGCAACAATATTCTTGAACGCTTGGCTTGCCATTTGGTGCGCTGCTTGTGCACGAGGTGGCACAAATGAACCATCGGCTTGTGTACATTGTGCTAAATCACCGATCACAAAAATATCGTCATCTCTTGTGGTTTGTAAGGTGTTTTTTACCACTAACTGATTAATGCGGTTTGTTTCCAAACCAGCAATCTCTTTCATAAAATCCGGTGCTTTGATGCCAGCAGCCCACACCATGATCTGAGCGGGAATCTTTTCGCCATCTTTAGTTGTTAGGCCATCCTTATCTGCTCGCGTGACCATAGTCGCAGTACGAACGTTGACACCTAATTTCGTTAATTCGCTGTGCGCAGCACTAGAAATGCGAGGTGGAAGAGCGGGCAGAATACGCTCACCCGCTTCCACAAGGTTGACATTCAGTTTGCTTGAATCAAGATCGCCAAAACCATAAGTCCGCAGCTCTTTTACTGCATTATGTAGCTCTGCAGATAATTCAACACCCGTTGCACCTGCGCCAACAATCGCAATATCAACTGTACCGTTACCATTTTTCGCATGAAGTTTTAGAAACTCATTATTCATTTCAGTACGAAAACGATTTGCCTGTTCAGGGCTATCAAGGAAGATACAATGCTCACGAACTCCTGGAGTATTGAAGTCGTTAGACGTTGAACCGATTGCCAGCACCAAAATGTCATATTCAAGCTCACGACTTGGCATTAACAATTCACCATGCTCATCTTGCAATTCACTAAGAACAATCACTTTGCGTTCACGATCGATATCAGCAAGACTACCCATTTGGAAATCAAAACGATGATTTTTTGCGTGAGCGCGATAGCTTAGCGCATCCACTCCTTCATCTAATGAACCCGTTGCCACTTCATGCAATAACGGTTTCCATAAGTGGCTTGCTTTACGATCCACTAATGTGATTTCTGCGCGATTTTTACGGCCAAGAGTGCGACCAAGTTTAGTCGCGAGCTCTAAACCACCCGCGCCACCACCGACTACGATAATTCGTGTCACAACAATAATCCTCAAAAAGAAATAAACATGATTCAGTGTGAAATCTCACACTGAAGGAATTCTCAGTAATGCGCTTGCTTCAGATAAATCTTGTTGAGCAAAGGAAGC
>NZ_NDIO01000055.1:0-3807 GCF_002241085.1 Vibrio sp. V03_P4A6T147 | reverse complement strand
CATACAGCGTGATACCTTGTGCGAGGTATTGATCTATTTCATCGGGTAATTGCCCTGTCCACCAATGAAGTAACTCGCGACTTTTTTGGCTACGACTGATCCAGTGATCGGTCAGTAATAACAGTAAATCATTCGGTTGAATCGCGTAAGCGTACTCATATTTCCACTGCGCAATGTCTTGCATCAACTTTTCTCGACAGGTTTTACCAGCACTGACCATATGGTGAGTCAGGATCCATACTGTTCCTGCATCACTGCTCACTCTGTAATGGTGTGGCATGTCTCGCTGAGGGATTGATTCAATAACAGAATAGTGGCATGGGTGCCCAAATTCACTGAGTGTACGAGCCAACCTGCGAGCAAAAGCCAGTCCTAAGTGATGTTCACTCATTCCTTGGTTGTGTATGGTGGGGTAGTGCTTTTCACAAAGTTTTAGGCAGTCAGCTTGAAATTCGTTGACGCTTTGCGTGAGTATGTCCAGTAGCAACTCATTGTTCTCCTTTAATAAAGCCAAACAAGATTACCACAGTTATCAACAAGCACGAGCAGCAAATGGCGAGTTCTTGATCTTTCACACTATTCTTCTAATACGAGCATTCTATAGGTGTTAAACCCTTATGATTTGAAGCTACCGTTGTTTCAAGTTGTTTGAGCCTAAGTCGTGGTTATCTATATCCACAATAAGTTCCTTCAGTTTTTTCGAATAACTCAATCAGTACTAAAGTATGTCCACAATGTAAAGTATGGTAAATACTGTGTTAATAATTTAGGCTAGAATATAGATTCAATTCACTTTGTTGCTGTTTCACTTGCTGGTTTAGAAAATTTATGACAACTGAAGTTAAAAATTACAACTTAGTCACGCGTCTTATCCATTGGTTATCCGCACTCGTTATCATCGGTATGTTTGGTGCTGGGATCTGGATGGTTGAGTTAACCTATTACAGTCAATGGTATAACACCGCGCCACATTGGCATAAATCTGTCGGTTTGTTGCTGCTCGCGGTCACCCTGTTCCGCATACTATGGAAGTTGGTGAGTGTCTCTCCTGCCATTGGTGGCGGCCACTATGAGCGCATTGCGGCTAAAGCGGCGCACGGATTAATGTATTTATTATTGATGACGCTGTTTGTATCAGGCTATTTGATCTCAACAGAAGATGGCCGAGGGATTGATGTTTTCAATTGGTTTACTGTACCAAGTATGGGCTTGTTGTTTGAAGGACAAGCCGATCTCTCTGGTACGGTTCACTTTTACGCAGCTTGGACGCTGATTATTTTAGCAGGCGTGCACGCTGTTGCCGCACTCAAGCACCATTTTATTGATAAAGACGATACGCTACGAAAAATGATAGGAGCTTCTAAATGAAGAAAACGTTACTTGCTACTGGATTGGCTTTCGCAACACTCATGCCGCTAGGTGCAAACGCTGCTGACTATGTTATAGATACCAAAGGTGCGCATGCTTCAATTAACTTTAAAGTCAGCCATCTTGGTTATAGCTTTACCAAGGGCCGCTTTAACAAGTTTGATGGTGAGTTTTCCTACGATCCTAACGACCTTGCAAGCTCAAAAGTGAAAGTTAATGTGGATACTCGCAGCTTGGACAGTAACCATGCTGAACGTGATAAACATATTCGTAGTGCTGATTTCATTGATGCATCAAAATATTCACAAGCCACGTTTACCAGTACTCAAGTGGTTGATAAAGGGAATGGTAAACTAGAAGTGCTCGGTGATCTTACTCTGCATGGTCAAACCAAACCCATTACTATTGATGCAGAATTTATTGGTGCAGGTAAAGACCCATGGGGTGGCCAACGCGCTGGTTTTTCGGGGACAACACGTATCGAACTCGCGGATTTCAATATTGCAGTAATGGGCGCTTCAAGCTATGTCGATATGGAACTCTATGTTGAAGGAATACAAAAGTAATCCACATCTTGTTATGCTTTAAGCAAACATGAATAAAAGGGTCTAACTCTAGACCCTTTTCACTAACTCTCGCTATATTTTATCTCTATACATTGGCTAACTGACGGATTTCTGAGTCTGGAATTCGGCGACCGCGTTGTCCATGTCGTTTGCTTGCTTGGAAACGATATCGACTTCAATCAAACACTGTTTAGCTGAGTGCATATTATTATCAGAGATAGAGTTAAGTTCGGTGATCGATTCACTGACTTGGTTCATCACAATGCCTTGTTCTTCAATTGCAGAGGCGATTCGCTCAGAGTTACTTTGTATCATTTCCATGTCAGAGAGAATCTGACGTAAACTATTATCCAGTTCTCCTGAAGCCGTTAGCGTCGCATGGCCTTGAGTGTTGCATTGTGCAATATCAGTGACAACGGTGCTCATTTGGCTTTGAATTGCAGAAACGACATTGGTGATCTCTTCCGTTGACTGATGCGTGCGGCTGGCAAGTGCGCGGACTTCATCGGCGACCACAGCAAAGCCTCTGCCTTGTTCTCCGGCGCGAGCGGCTTCAATCGCGGCATTTAATGCCAGTAAATTGGTCTGCTCTGCGATACCTTGAATGATGTTAACAGCACCGCCAATTTGTTCGACATGCTTGTTCAATGAGGCGATGGAGATTTGACTTTTTTCCAATGTTCGTGAGAGTTCATCGACATTTTTTACCGTTGATTCCACCACTAAACGTCCTTGCTGAGCATTGTGCGCGGCTTTGTGTACACCTTCTACTGCTACACTAGTACTTTCTGAAATTTCGCTGATGGTGGACACCATTTCTTGAACGGCCGTTGCCATTGTCGTGGTGTGGTCAGCCTGAACGTGAAACTGTTCAATCACATCTTCTAATTCGTTATGCATACTTGATGTACTGTTCGATAGCTGGTGAGACTTTGTTTGAGAGCCAGCGATAAGAGTTTCGAACTTATCGAGTAAGGTATTAAAATAAGTTGCGATCGATACCAGCTCGTTGCGGCCAGTCAGTTCAACACGCAAACTGATGTTGTTGCTGTTTGAAATCATTTGCATCACTGATAACAACTTACTCACTTGCACGTTAATGGAGCGCGCTATTTGGAGAATAAATCCAAGGATTAGCACGATCACTAACGCACTGAGCCCTTGCTTCACATAGTTAAGTTCTTGCTCAATACTTGTAATCTCTTTATTTAACACTTCAGAAAAGGTAACAAACTGTTGTTCAACATTATGAGAAAGGTTACGTACTTCACCAAGTAGCCCTTGATTATATTTCAAACCAATCACTTTTTTCTGATCGACAAGCTGTTGGGCGGCCTGTGCTAATGCCGGAAAACGGTTAGTCACTGTGCTGTTTTGCAGCTCTCCAACCTGCACGCTTTGATCAAACGCCATCAGCTCTAAAAGTAATGCATCATCAGCATTAGGTTTTATGGTTTCCAATGCTTGTAAATAAGTGGCTAAAAGGCCGGATTTTTCATTTAATCCGTATAGGCTATAAGCCTGCACCAATTTTTCAAAACCTTGTTTATAAGCCAAAAGATCTTGTCGGAGTTGGCTACTAGAGGGGAGATCTCGATCTAACAGGATGAGGGAAAGTTGCTGTTCCAGATCTAAAAAAAGAGTGCTGTTTTTTTTAAAGGTTTCAAGGTATTTCACGTCGCTTCGCAGAAGAAAATCTTTCTCATTGCGCCGCAAATTGAGCAGTCTAATTTCAAGTTTATCGACTAAGTTAATGGCTTGATTGAGCGTTTCGGTGGTTTGGGAAAAATGTGTGGTAGTGGCTAACATTACCAGAACCCCGATAACCGCAATAGCACCCAGTGAATATAATTTTTGTTTGATACTCATGAGA
>NZ_NDIO01000231.1:0-3809 GCF_002241085.1 Vibrio sp. V03_P4A6T147 | reverse complement strand
TTCTATTTGTCAATATTGTGTTATCTTCACCTATTCAATAATTCAGATGAAGTAAGGTTACTCAAGTAACCTTACTTCATCTTTGTTAGGCTGCCTTTCTTGAAGATAGCGGTTTCGCAATCAACACATTATGTAAAACACAAATGGCGCGATTGTAATCGTTGTCTTCTACTACGAATTGTACATTGACATTACGCATCGACGAGTGAGCGGCAATAGGGCTAATTTTTGCGTTAACTAACGCTTGCATGCCTTGCGTTAATACGTTGTTGGTGTTCATTGATGCACCGATTGCAGAAATGAGGGCGACCATTTTTCCTGATACGGATGCATTCGGGTAGCGCTTCTCTATTTTGTACAACACGTGGTTTAAGTTATCGCTGCTGCCACTGAGGTAATACGTCATCGAGTTTGCATTCATCTCTTTACCAACGAGATGTACCTTAGCTTCGGCGATCACTTCCATCAATTCATAACTGGCATTATCAATTTTCCCGACCATGCTTTGGTCAAAAATATGCAAGGCGAACACTTTGTCCTTGCCCGCAATAATCTCTACCTTATTGTTCTGAGGCTTATGAACATTGGAAATGAGAGTACCTTTATGCTCTGGTTCGAACGTATTTTTGATTCTGAGCTCAATCCCCTGCTGACGCAGCCCAGCCGCCGCATTCGGATGAATCGCTTCCATACCTAAATTAGCCAGTTGGTCTGCTACGTCAAAGTTCGTCAATCCCATCGGGCTAACCTTATCCGCGCCTACAATTCTCGGGTCTGCGGAGCTTAAGTGATACTCTTTATGGATGATCGCTTGCGTTGCGTTGGTTAATGCGGCAATGCGGCTAAAGGTCATTTCACTATAGCCACGATCATAGGTTTTCATTAATCCTTCATTACAGTAGGCGTAGCCAGTCACGATTGGCAATTGCGTTGCTACATCAATGTCTTCGAAGGCAGCCAAAATCACCTCATCTAAGCTTCCTGCTTGCCCATTATTCCACCCGGAGAGATCAATGAAGCATGCATTAATCCCAAGAGTTTTTAGCTTCAAACTGGTGTTATAGGCACTATGAGCCTCGCCTATTGAAGATAAAAATTCTCGTACCTGAGGCAAATACTGACGCAATGAAAACTGCCCGTATTGACACGTTTCTAGAATATTATTAATGCAGTTGACTGCTTCTGAGATCCGCGAACGAATAAATTTATCCGCGCGAATACGACTCATAGGATCGGCGAACAAATGCTCATTAATCAGCAACATACGTTGCTCAAGTTGGTACATGGCCTCTTGCCATTGCGTATCATGTTTCGCGATCATCTGGTAAATACCGGGCTTGCCAGTGCGTTTGCATTCCAGTAGAGCATCGGTAATGGTTGCATACGCTGATACCACAAACACTCGATCATAAGGGTGATGAGGCCTTAGTAAAATATTGTCGAGCACAGCATCAAAAGCGCTCATTGATGTTCCACCGATTTTTTCTACGGTGTAAGACATGGGATCTCCTTTTCTTTTAAATTGAATGCAGTGAATCGTCGCGAGTGATTACTCAATGATTGGGTAAACACCTTTTTCATCATGCGTTTCAGTTCCTGTCAGTGGCGGGTTAAAAACACATGCCATAACCATATCTGCACCAGAATAAGCTCTTAAATAGTGTTCATCATGTTGATCAAGGATGTACAAAGTGCCGGGCTTTATCGGGTAAGTTTCCCCTCCTATCACTTCGATTTCCCCTTCACCTGACATGCAATACACTGATTCCAAATGGTTTTGATAGTGAATATGGGTCTCGCTGCCTTTAAAAATGGTCGTAACATGGAATGAAAAACCCATATTGTCATCTTTCAGCAGCATACGAACGCTTTCCCAAGTTTGAGCAACAACCCGGCGCTCACTTTGGCGACACTCTTCTAATGTTCTAACAATCATTTTTTATTCCTAAGATGCTTTTTTTATTAACTGAGAGGCTAGCTCTTCTACCGCTTGTGCAAAAATATCTAAACCTTGGTCGAGTTCGGTTTCCGTGATAGTGAGTGGACAGAAAAACTTAATCACTTCGTCATTTGGGCCTGCGGTTTCAATCACCATCCCTAGTTGAAAACAACGACGAGCAATTTTATGGGCGATCTCACCACTGCTACATTCAATGCCTTGCATTAGTCCACGCCCTTTGTGGTGGTTAAACAGTGTGGGGAAACGACGCAGTGTGGTTTGAATGACATGCGTCACTTGCTTGGCTCGATGTGCGATATGAGTGGTAAAATCATCATTTGACCAATAGGTTTCCAGCGCTTTTGTAGCGGTTACAAAGGCGTGATTATTACCGCGAAAGGTTCCGTTGTGCTCTCCCGGTTTCCACACATCTAACTCAGGTTTCAGCAGCACAATTGCCATAGGTAACCCATAACCACTGAGTGATTTCGATAGCGTCACTATATCCGGTTTTATTGCTGATGGCTCAAAACTGAAAAAGGTTCCCGTACGTCCACAACCAGCTTGAATATCGTCAACGATAAGCAGAATATCGTTTTTCTTACAGAGACGACTTAAGCGTTGCAACCACTCGTTGGACGCGCAATTTAAGCCGCCCTCGCCTTGGACAACCTCCAATAATACCGCAGCCGGTTTGTCTAAACCCGATGAGTTATCATTCAGCATATTTTCAAATAGCGACAGGCCATCAATATTGGCATAGCCATCATAAGGGAGCCGCGTCACGCCACCTAAGCTAAGCCCAGCGCCGCCTCGATGATGTTGATTTCCTGTTGCGGCAAGTGCGCCATAAGAGCAACCATGAAAGCCGTTAGTGAAAGCCACAATATTACTTCTACCCGTAGCTTTTCTGGCCAGCTTCATTGCCGCCTCTACAGCATTAGTCCCAGTTGGACCAGTAAACTGCACTTTGTAGTCGAGGTTTCTTGGTTCAAGAATGAGACTTTCAAATACCGCGAGGAACTCAGCCTTGGCAGAGGAGTGCATATCCAAGCCGTGAGTAATGCCGTCTTTATCAATGTACTCCAATAGCGCCTGCTTAAAGAGGGCGTTATTGTGACCATAATTTAACGAACCAGCTCCAGCCAAAAAATCTAAGTAGCGATCACCAGAATCGGTAAATAGCCAGCTCCCTTTTGCCGTAGAGAAAACCACGGGAAAGTGATTGGCATAAGATTGCACGTTTGATTCTTTCTTTTTAAAAATGTCCATAACGATGATAGTTATCCTGTTAAGTTAGAACGAGGTTTGAGCGGAATGCGGTACAAATACTCGGTATCATGCTCTCCTTCAAAGTGACAAGTTTGATCGAGAAAGGTCGATACCTCTCCTTGCTCGCCATGTGCTCGATCAAACTTCTTAAAGAGGCTCCATGAACCTTGATTGTTTTTCGTGATAGTCGTTTCCAATACACGAACATCAGCCATAACGTCACGAGCGAGCAATTCATGTAACAAATGTGAGGCAAGCCCTAGCCCACGAGCATTTGGATGCACGGCCACTTGCCAAATAAACAATTCATCAGAATTGTCAGGCTTTAAATAGGCCGAAATAAACCCCACGGTTTCGCCATTTCTTTCCGCTAAGATGCAAGTCTCTTGAAAGTGAATCGCTTGTAGGAAATTACAGTATGAGGAGTTTTCATCTAAGGGAGGGCATAGCCCAATCAAATCATGTACACGCTGCCCGTCGGCTTGATTAGGGGTACGAAACGTCCATTGTTCTGTCTTTGTTTGCATAATTTCCGGGTATGCAACCCAAGGTGCTGCTGTAATCATTGCCTGCCACATAAATAGTTAGAGCTCTAATT
>NZ_NDIO01000191.1:0-3852 GCF_002241085.1 Vibrio sp. V03_P4A6T147 | reverse complement strand
GATCTGCGCTGTCATCCCCCAAATAAAATGATGTTGATAAGGGATGGCGAAAACGCGATGTCGTTGATTTTTTACTTGAAATAATTCGCTATAGAGTTTGTTTCGATCAAACAGATGGTGGGCGGGAACTTCAAATATTTCGTCCACTTCATTGGTATCAATAATAGCTTTGTAATTGGGGTTGATAAAAGCAAGAAAGGGCGTCACTACAAATTTACTGACGGTAACTAATTCAGGTAGTTGCCCAAAAATAGTGATGTCGTTTGCTAGAATTCCAATTTCTTCTCTTACTTCACGAAGCGCAGTGATCTGCAGCGAGCCATCGACTTCCTCATATTTCCCGCCAGGAAAACTGATTTGTCCCGGATGATGTTTAAGGTGTGCAGCTCTTTTGGTTAATACCACATTTAAACCATTCTGCCGCTCAACAAAACCAATTAACACTGAAGCCTTGCGTAAAGTTTGGGGAGCAAGGTGTGCCACACGACGGATAGATTCTTCATGATAAGGCACAGGTTGTTGCAACTGAAAGCGCTGGATAAGCCGATCTTTTGTCAAGGGGGTCGCAGTCTGTACGCTGTTTCTCTTCATTTTCGTTACCTATTCGGATTTTGCGTCTACCTCTTTTTAGCCTAGTTCAATAAACCTTGGAAAGGTTAACGAGGTTGTTCGAGCACAGGTAAAATTCGGCTCAGTTTATCCAGTGTCTCCTGATATTCAAGCTCACACTGACTATCGGCAACAATACCGCCACCAGCCCAAACGTGCAGTTGTTGCTTTTCTGCCACCAAAGTTCGGATAGTAATACTGCTGTCCATTGTCCCGTGGCGGCTAATATAGGCGATGCTGCCACAGTAAGCGCTACGGCGGTGAGGCTCTAACTCCTCAATAATTTCCATTGCACGTACTTTTGGTGCGCCAGTAATTGAGCCTCCGGGGAAGCTGGCTCTTAATAGATCGGCCGCGCAATAGGCGGAATCAAGTTCTGCGCGAATGGTACTAACAAGGTGATGCACGGCAGGAAAACTTTCAATATCGAACAGCTTAGGCACATGTACAGACCCCGGCTTTGCCACACGGCCAACATCGTTTCGTAATAGGTCAACGATCATCAAGTTTTCTGCTTGATCTTTTTCTGCGCAAGCAAGGTCTGCCGCGTTAGCGGCGTCAATGCTGGGGTTATCGCTTCTTGGTCGGGTGCCTTTTATCGGCTTAGTTTCGATGATGTTGTGTTTGACCTGCATAAAACGCTCGGGGGAGACACTCAAAATCGCTGACTCCTCTAAGCGAATAAAAGCCGAAAATGGTGCGCAATTAAACGCTTCCAGTTTTTGATAAGCTTGCCATTCACTGCCTTCATAATGCGCTTGAAAACGCTGTGCAAGGTTGATTTGATAACAATCACCACTGAGCAAATAGTGCTGGATTTGCTCAAATTTCCGTTGGTAGCTCTCTTTACTCATGTTGGATTGCCAATCAGAGCGTAATGCAAAATGGCCGTTGTTTTTGGAGTTCTGAGTGTTGAGCCATTGCCATGCTTCATCAATATGATTGCCCACCACGTAGGCGGCTTGGTGCAAATGATCAACGACCACAGCCCATTGATAGAGACCAATCGCCATATCAGGTGTGGATAGATCGTGCTCAGCGAGCGTTGGAATTCGTTCTATCTGCCGCCCTAAGTCATAGGCAAAATAACCGAGTGCACCGCCCACGAAAGGAAGGTCTATATCGCTTTGAACATCGGGCAAATACTGCTGCTGCAACTGTTTGAGCAGTTGGAATGGGTCTGCCTGAGAATCATAACGAGACTGCGGTTCGCATACCGTCGTTTTACCCCCTTGTGTCACTAAGGTGACCAGTGGTTCAGCGACTAAAACATCAAAACGGCTATCGATATGCGTCTTAGAGGCGGAGCGCAACAGCATAGCCCACGGGCAGTCTTCGATTTTAGAAAACAATTGGTGAGCGAGATCGACATGGTAAGTCAGTGCGTTAACTTGGATATGATTGAATTCGTTGTTGTTCATTTGCGTAATTTGTGACAAAGAGACCGATCACTGCATGGCGTGTTGAGTAAAGCAAGAGTATCATAAAATGCAAATTAAAAGCTGCTACTTGATTGAATCACATCAATAAGTTGATTTTTTGCTGATAAGCTTACCGCTTATTGAATGAGGAACACGCAACAGTCAAGAGAAGCATAACAATAACGAGGCACGCAATGACGGTAATTCGCAAGCAGGATGTGATCAGCAGTGTCGCTGACGCTCTTCAATATATCTCTTACTACCACCCTCTGGACTTCATTCAAGCGTTAGAAAAGGCTTATCATCGAGAAGAGAGCCAAGCTGCGAAAGATGCGATCGCACAAATTCTCATTAACTCGCGCATGTCAGCAGAAGGGCATCGACCCATTTGCCAAGATACCGGCATCGTAACCTGTTTTGTCAACATTGGTATGAATGTGCAATGGGAGTCTGATCTCACGGTGCAAGAAATGATTGATGAAGGAGTTCGTCAAGCGTACACCAATCCAGATAACCCATTGCGCGCTTCTATATTAATGGATCCTGCTGGTAAGCGTATTAATACTAAAGACAATACGCCTGCTGTCGTTCATATCAATATGGTGCCAGGAAATAAAGTCGACATTCAAATCGCAGCCAAAGGCGGCGGCAGTGAGAACAAAACCAAGATGGTAATGCTCAATCCTTCCGATGACATTGCTGAATGGGTAGAAAAAACCGTACCCTTGATGGGGGCGGGTTGGTGTCCTCCGGGTATGCTCGGCATTGGTATTGGCGGCACCGCAGAAAAGGCGGCTGTGCTTGCAAAAGAATCACTGATGGAGCATATCGATATTCAAGAACTGATTGATCGTGGTCCACAAAATGCGGAAGAAGAACTGCGTTTAGATATTTTTAACCGCGTGAACCGTTTAGGCATTGGTGCGCAAGGGCTTGGTGGCTTAACCACAGTTGTGGATGTAAAAATCAAAACAGCGCCGACTCACGCCGCGTCTAAACCTGTTTGTATGATCCCTAACTGTGCGGCGACCCGCCATGTTCACTTTACGCTAGACGGTACGGGCCCTGCTGAACTTACACCACCAAAGCTAGAAGATTGGCCACAAATTGTGTGGGACGCAGGAGCAAGCGCGCGCCGCGTCAACCTTGATGCGGTTACTAAAGAAGAGGTTCAAGAGTGGAAAACCGGTGAAACACTGCTTCTTTCCGGTAAGATTTTAACGGGCCGCGATGCCGCACATAAACGACTCCAAGCAATGTTGCAAAATGGCGAAGGGCTGCCTAAAGGCGTCGATCTTAAAGGTAAATTTATCTATTACGTTGGCCCCGTTGATGCGGTGGGTGATGAAGTTGTTGGTCCAGCAGGCCCGACCACATCGACACGTATGGACAAATTTACCGACATGATGCTTGATGAAACGGGCATTATGGGGATGATAGGCAAAGCAGAGCGTGGACCTGCGACGGTGGAGTCAATCAAAAACCACAAAGCGGTCTACTTGATGGCGGTGGGTGGCGCGGCTTACTTAGTGGCGAAAGCGATTAAGAAAGCACGCGTGGTGGCATTCGAAGATTTAGGTATGGAAGCCATTTATGAATTCGAAGTTGAAGACATGCCAGTCACGGTTGCGGTGGACTCGCGTGGCGCGAATGCTCACCAAATAGGCCCAGACACATGGAAAGTGAAGATTGCCGAAGCTCAAAAGAAAGCTTAATCTGATCTCATCGCGTTCTCACGATAACTGCAGCTTAGGCTGCAGTTATCGTCTATAAATCAGTAGATAATTGAAATGCTCATTTGCAAAACTAGGAGGGTAGATGC
>NZ_NDIO01000155.1:0-3857 GCF_002241085.1 Vibrio sp. V03_P4A6T147 | reverse complement strand
TATCAGTAATGTTTCCATTATCGTCGTCATGGTCATTATCACCCTCTTCTTGACTCGCATAATTTGTGGGCCTTTGCGTTTGGTTGTTGACCAAGCAAACGCGATTGCAGAAGGTAACTTAGCAAAACAGATCGATCGTAATGCTATTGGCAATGACGAATTAGGTGAACTTGCCGATGCCTCACAAAAGATGCAGAACAATTTACGTCAACTGATCGAAGAGATCATCTCCGCTGTAACACAACTGAGCAGTGCTGTGGAAGAGATGAGTCAAATCTCCAATATCTCAGCTCAAGGTATGAAAGAGCAGCAATATCAGATCACACAAGTCGCAACAGCGATGACGCAAATGAAAGCCGCAGTGGCCGATGTAGCACGCAACACGGAAGACTCAGCATCACAAGCAAGTAGTGCCAACACTAAAGCCAAAGAGGGTGCGACAGACAATGCCGCGATGGTGAGCTCCATTCAACAAGTGGCTACAATTATTGGTCAGGCTGGCGAAACCGTTGCAAATTTAGAACAACAATCCACACAAATTAACGTGGTACTTGACGTTATTCGTAACATCGCTGAGCAAACAAACCTATTGGCACTGAACGCTGCGATTGAAGCAGCCCGCGCTGGTGAATCTGGCCGAGGCTTTGCTGTTGTTGCCGATGAAGTGCGCACCCTTGCGGGAAGAACTCAAGCTTCAACTGGCGAAATCACAACCATTATTGAAAAATTACAAACCATGGCAGGCGAAGCAAAAGAAGCAACCGAACGTTCGCGCGTCAGCATTGACTCTTGCGTCGTTCAAGGAACCCACTCGCAGCAATTGATGGTTTCAATTGAAAACTCAGTAGCTCAAATTGCGGATATGGGAACACAAATCGCCAGTGCTTGTAGTGAACAAGATTCCGTTGCCGATGAACTAAGCCGCAACATTGAAAATATCCATACGGCTTCACAAGAAGTCGCGCAGGGTTCAGAACAAACGGCGCAAGCTTGCCACGAACTCAGTCAATTATCGGTCACATTGCAAGACGCAATGGGGCGTTTCAAACTTAACTAAAATAGAGTCAGCCCCTAACGGGGCTTTCTTGTTTTTACTTACCTAGGAGATAGAATGAATTTCAAAGCCTCTTTTCTTACACTGTCAATTGCCATGGCTTTACCCTCTTTTTCAGCGACTTCTGCACCTTTAAGCCTTAACGTCAGTGAGCCTTCTATACAAGAAATTCAGCAATCCAATACTTGGCTTGAGATCGATCTTGGCCAATTCAAACAAAATATTGAGCAGTTTAAGAGCCACATCAACAGCCAAACTAAAATTTGCGCCGTGATGAAGGCTGATGCTTACGGCAACGGTATTCGCGGTTTAATGCCAACTATTCTCGCGCAAGGGATCCCTTGTATCGCAATTACCAGTAATGCAGAGGCTAGAGCCGTACGTGAGAGCGGGTTTAAAGGCCAGTTGATGCGTGTTCGCTCTGCGAGCATTGATGAAATCGCACAAAGTGTCGAGTTAGATATCGAAGAGCTAATCGGTAGCAAAATACAAGCTGAGCAACTCGCTCAGCTAAGCCAGCAAAAAGGTAAAACGATAAGAGTACATTTGGCATTAAATGATGGCGGTATGGGACGCAATGGTATCGATATGTCAACCGATGCAGGAAAACAAGAATCGATTGCGATTGCTACTCAAAGTGGCATACAAATTGTTGGGATAATGACGCATTTCCCCAATTACAATCCAGACGAAATCCGCAGTAAGTTGGCCAGTTTTAATACCAATTCAGCTTGGTTGATTCAGCAAGCAAACCTAAAACGCGATGAGCTGATTTTGCATGTTGCCAACTCCTACACTGCTCTCAATGTACCAGAAGCACAACTTGATATGGTACGTCCTGGCGGCGTCCTATATGGCGACTTACCAACTAACCCGGAATATCCGTCAATCGTCTCATTCAAAACACGTATTGCGTCATTGCATCATCTTCCTAAAGGAAGCACTGTTGGCTATGACAGTACATACCGCGTAACCAAAGAGAGTGTTTTGGCAAATCTGCCTGTTGGCTATTCAGATGGTTACCCAAGAAAAATGGGCAATCGCGGTGACGTATTGATTAACGGTCAACGAGCAAAGGTGGTTGGAGTAACTTCAATGAACACCACATTGGTTGACGTAACCGATGTGAAAGGCGTCCTTCCTAATCAGGAAGTCACCTTGTTTGGCGCGCAAAAACAAGGCCGAATCACTGTCAGTGAGCTGGAAGAAAATGCAGAGCTCATATTCCCTGAACTGTATACGATTTGGGGAACGGCAAACCCTCGTTTCTACATCCACTAAGCCAAGCCCACTTATTTATCTTTTGGTCCGTGAGTGTTTTGCACTCACGGTATCCCCTTTTAATTCACCGCTCGTTGTTCCTATTAACCCCTTTATTTTTCAGGCATAATCGGCTCGTTCCTTTTATTTCATATGGATGCGCATGCGACCGATTAAATCCCCTATATTCTTGGCTGTGTTAACTCTACTCTTGGCCATGACCACCATTCAATCTGGCGCGTCACTAGCCAAGCAGTTATTTCCTATTGTTGGCCCAGGTGGAACAATTGCACTGCGCGTTGGTCTCTCTGCATTAATACTGTTAATGATTTTTCGCCCATGGCAGTTACGACTTTCTCTTTCACAATGGCGCTCAATGATCATTTACGGAGCAAGCCTAGGTGGCATGCAACTGATGTTCTATTTTGCTATTGAACGAATTCCTCTTGGTATTGGGGTTGCGTTGGAGTTTTCTGGGCCATTACTCATTGCATTTCTCTCATCTAAACGCAAAAAAGATCTGATTTGGGTTGCGCTTGCTATTTTGGGTATTGTTTTTTTATTGCCCGATCTAACGGGTGTCGATGCACTTGATCCGATTGGCGTTGCACTGGCTTTAGCGGCCGGCGGATGCTGGGCAGCCTACATATGGTTTGGTCAAAGGGCGGGCAGTGTCGGTTCTGGAGGCTCAACCGTTGCGATAGGAATGACGATTGCGGCCCTGTTTGCGTTTCCAATCGGCGTTGTATTATCAGAGGCGTCTATTTTTACGTGGTCAATACTGCCTATGGCGTTATCTGTCGCGATTCTTTCAAGCGCGGTACCTTATTGCCTAGAAATGTCGGCTTTAAAGCGTTTGTCTACACAACACTTTAGTGTGTTAATGAGCTTAGAGCCCGCCATCGCCGCATTAGCTGGATTAATTATTCTTCAAGAACAATTAAGCTTAACGCAATGGATCGCCATTACGATGATCATCACTGCCTCAATGGGTAGCACGCTATCGGCGAAGAAATAAGGTGAACCGTTCAAAATAGTTCGGCACTACTGTCCCCCTCTTCGTTTTCAATGAATACACCGCTACGCAACAAGTCTTCATAACATTGTACTTGATTGCGGCCGTGGTTTTTGGCGAAGTAGAGTGCTTTGTCTGCTCTATCTAGAATCGTTGAGAGATATTCTCTTGGCGAGATAGAGCAGATACCAATGCTAAGCGTGATATGTTGAACCTGAGGAAAACGAAACTGCTCGATGTGCTGTCTAAACCTCTCGGTTCTGTTTAGCACGACCTCATACTCACTGGCAGGAAAAATAATGACGAACTCTTCTCCACCAAACCGAAACAGTTGTTCTTGATTAAGAAAAAAATTCTGCATTTGCTGAGCCACCAAGAGCAAAACTTCATCGCCAATCAGATGGCCAAAATTATCATTGATCCGTTTAAAATGGTCGAGATCAATGATGGCAACCCAAGGCATCACTGAGCCTACTGTCGCCGTTTCAGGAAGCACATCAAAGCTAAGGCGCAACCTATCCTCTAACG
>NZ_NDIO01000153.1:0-3864 GCF_002241085.1 Vibrio sp. V03_P4A6T147 | reverse complement strand
AATAAATTGAAAAAAATGGCTTTAAGATGGAACTGATTGTGAAATGCTCAGTCTCAATAAGTGTAGTTAGCAGAGCATTAAGAATTTTACAGGCCGTCAAATTTTTCTTCTTACTGTAACTACCGATATGCTGCTTTTTCTTATTAACTCCTATGTTTATTTGTATCCGCCCAGCGCCTTTTGCTCTGGGCTTTTTTTTTGCCGCATGAGAGGCAAAGCAGTAACTGACGAGCGATAAAATCGGCCAACACTGCAATTTTTACTCAGGTCAGTATATACTACGGCCCTTTTCTGCTCGAAAATCATCATGAAACTGTCTGAAACCCCCATAACGCAACATACTTTTGCCAATAACCGCTTCTATTTAAAACGTGATGATCAACTTCACAGCCATTTTTCCGGAAATAAAGCGCGTAAGTTCATGGCGTTATTGGATAGCGATCTCCCCGGCATCAACACTTTAATCAGCTATGGTTCGGCGCAATCGAATGCTCTCTATTCTCTGGCGGCTCTTGCGCGCATTAAAGGGTGGAAATTTGAGTTTTATGTAGACCACATTCCAACGTGGTTACACCAAAGGCCGATTGGCAACTATCGTGGCGCACTGGATTTAGGAGCGCACATCATCGAAGTTAGCCCCATCAATATAATGCCCCCCGAGCAGTATATTGATACGATCCGTCAGCCTGATGCTTCATGCTTAGTCGTACCAGAAGGCGGTCGCTCAAAGGTGGCCGAAACGGGCATTAAGCAGTTGGCTCTAGAAATTCTCAACTGGATGAGAATGGAGACAAAAACGCAATTCGTCGTTGCGTTGCCCTCCGGGACAGGAACCACTGCGATCTACCTGCAAAAATATCTAAAACTGCACGGCATTGAGGTTCTGACCTGTGCTTGTGTAGGGGGAAATGACTACCTCATCCAACAATTTGACGATCTTGAAGAGCGCCAGTACCCTACGATTATATCTACAGAGAAAAAGCATCACTTTGGACGATTGTACGAAGCCGATTATCGGATGTGGCAAAATCTACTTGAGCAGACTCATGTGGAATTTGATCTGTTGTATGACCCTATGATGTGGCAATGTTTGTTACCTTGGATGGAAGCTCATCCAGAAAAAACGGTGATTTATATTCATCAAGGTGGGTTACTGGGTAATGAAAGTATGCTGCCCCGCTATCAGCGGCAATTTGATTAACTACCTCACTATAAATTAGGAGATACACCATGCTGAAGTACTGTGTTTGGTTATTATTGATTGCTCCTAGCTTTGGCTACACGAAAGTAATCAATACCGCTTCGCTACCGGTTGTGGTAGCTACAGAAGGTAAAGCTTTGCAACGTGTTTGCTATTATAAGGACCAAGCTTATTCTATCGGTGCAGTGATTCAAGTCGGTGAGCTGTATATGATCTGCCAAGAGGCCAATGATTTTGAAACCAATGGCCCCTTAAGATGGGTGTTACTGACTCAACAAAAATAGTGAGAGGAAGGTTAGTTTAAGCCTCCCATTAGGGTGTATTTCACTTCCAAATATTCGTCTAGCCCCTGTTTTGCTCCCTCGCGGCCAAGACCTGACTCTTTGATGCCGCCAAACGGTGCGACTGTAGTTGATATCAAACCTTCGTTAATACCAACAATGCCGACTTCCAGTGCCTCACTCAAGCGCCAAGCCCGAGCCAGTGACTGTGTATAGCAGTATGCCGCTAATCCAGAATCCGTGTGGTTTGCACGCTCAATTACTTCCTCTTCGTGAGAGAAACGGAACAAAGGTGCAAGTGGGCCAAAGGTTTCTTCTTGAGCCACCAACATCTCTTCTGTCATCTCAGTTAATACGTGAGGCTCAAACAAACGGCTACCGGTTTGAGGCAGAGTGCCATATTGCACTAAAGCGCCCTGCGCGGTGGCATCCGCAATATGTAATTTGACTTTAGCCACCGCCGCATCATTGATTAAAGGCCCCATTGTTACGCCTGATTCCAACCCATTTCCCACAGTCAGCTTGCTGACTTTATCAACCAATTTTTTAACAAATTTATCGTACACGCCCTCTTGCACATAGATTCGATTGGCACAGACACAAGTTTGACCAGCGTTACGAAACTTCGCCACCATCACACCCTCTACGGCGGCATTAATGTCGGCATCATCAAACACAATAAAAGGGGCATTACCACCCAGCTCGAGCGACAACTTTTTGATGTTGTGCGCGCACTGTGCCATTAATATTTTCCCCACTCCTGTTGAGCCAGTAAATGAGAGTTTGCGTACCACTTTGCTGCTGGTTAATTGCTGCCCGATTGCGATTGCCTCTCCAGTCACCACTTGCAATAAGCCAGCGGGAAGCCCAGCACGATGCGCCAATTCTGCCAAAGCAAGAGCAGTAAAAGGCGTATCTGGTGCTGGTTTGAGTACCACTGCGCACCCAGCCGCAATCGCTGGAGCACATTTACGAGTCACCATAGCCGCAGGGAAATTCCAAGGCGTGATCGCAGCAACCACACCAATAGGTTCTTTCGATACCAGTATTCTTGCATCCGCTTTATGACTCGGGACAAGCTCACCATAAGCTCGTTTTGCCTCTTCGGCATACCATTCGACAAAGCTGGCAGCATAGCTGATCTCACCTTTCGCTTCCGCTAAAGGTTTGCCTTGCTCGTTGGTTAAAATCAGTGCCAGATCATCGCTGTGTTCAACAATCAATTCATACCAAGCTCTAAGCACTCTCGCTTTGTCCGCCGCTGGCTGTTTTTTCCACAGTTTCTGCGCAAACTCTGCACCCTCAATCGCTTGTTGAACTTGCGCACTATCTAGCTGCGGAACCGTTCCAATCAGAGTGCCGTCATAAGGGTTGTAAATGGTTGAGGTGAGCGAGTTGGATGCACAAACCCATTGACCATTGAGATAACATTGTTGTTTAAAAAGTTGAGGATCACGAAGCTGCATGACGATGCTCCTAGCGATAAATAAGGGGGGGAGAGAACAGGGTAAAAGGAAACTGAGTCAGGTTCAATTGATAAACGGTATTATTCAGGGATTGCGACTATCTACTCATGCATCAAGCTCGACACAACCACTCCCTATGCAGAAAAATGGTGTTAACTCACCACGTCTTCCACTGTAAAAACGCCCCTTAAGGGATCAATGTTTTGACAATAAGTGTTACCCACCACTTCTTTAGCTTGATACATCGCCTCATCAGCTAAGGCCATTAAATGATGCATACTATTGGTTTGTAAGGGGAAGTAGCTGATACCGACACTAACACCAACGGTTAGGCTTTGCCCTTCAAACTCAATGGGCAGCCCTAAGCATTTGATGATTTGCTTGACTTTATCTGCGACAAAATCGTACTCATCAATCAGATCGAGGCACACTACAAATTCATCGCCTCCAAGCCTTGCCGAAAAATCAGATTGGCGGATACTGGCCTCTAAGCGAATCGCGATTTGCTTTAAAATTTCATCTCCCGCGCAGTGGCCTTGAGTGTCGTTGATGGTTTTGAAATTGTCCAAATCAATGAAAAGCAGCGCTAACTTCACCTTGGTCCTATTGGCTTTAACGATGGCGTTATCCAACAACTTTTCAAACGCTCGCCGATTAAGTAGCCCCGTCAACGAATCATGTTCAGATAGAAACTGAAGCTGATCTTTTTGAATTTTTAACTCTGAGGTTTGCCGCTCAACCTCTAATTGCAATTCATCTTTTGTCACGGTTGTCGTTTTTAGTGAGACCTTCATATGGTTAAAAAAGTCAGCCAAAGCTACAAATTCAATATCCAGATTAACTGGTTCAATCTTGCTTTCAAGGTCACCATACGTCAAAGCTAGGATACCTTGTTTAATTGACGCAAACCCCCTTT
>NZ_NDIO01000181.1:0-41669 GCF_002241085.1 Vibrio sp. V03_P4A6T147 | reverse complement strand
GATTTATCTTCCTACCGTTTTAGAACACTAGCGCTGTTATTGCGCACCTTCAAAGCCCATTTGACGCCACGCTTCAAACGCAATAATAGCGACCGCATTAGAGAGATTTAAACTGCGAGCTTCTGCCATCATCGGAATACGAATACGTTGTGTCATCGGTAGGCTTTCGATGACTTGCGCTGGTAATCCACGAGTTTCTGGGCCAAACATCAACACATCTCCTTTTTGAAACTGCGCATCGACGTGGTGCCCCGTGGTTTTAGTGGTACAAGCAAAAATCCGGTACGTTTCGCGCTCTGCATTGAGGTAGTCCATAAAGGCATCCAAGTTGGCATGACGCGTTACGCGCGCTAAATCGTGGTAATCAAGCCCTGCGCGGCGCACTTTCTTCTCTTCTAGATCAAAACCTAGCGGTTCAATAAGATGCAAATTAGCGCCGCAATTGGCACACAAGCGAATAATATTTCCGGTATTAGGGGCGATTTCAGGTTCGTAAAGTGCGATATCAAACATGGTATAGCTGCTCTTAAAGAGTGTGGGCCGGAAGTATAAGGTGACGAGCCTATTGAGTACAAGTCACCCGTTATTTGGCAATATAGGCATAAGTGGAATTTAACTATCCAATGGGAGCGAGAATTGTACTTTTAACCCACCTAATTGGCTGCGACTTGCGTGAATCGTACCGCTGTGTTGACGAATGGCACTTTCGGTGATGGCTAAACCTAACCCTGTACCACCACTGTGCCTATCACGCGCGGTCGAAACACGATAAAAGGGGCGGAAAATATCGTCTAACTCGTTTTCGGGAACGCCTTCACCATTGTCTTCCACGCAAACCGATAGTCTGCCTTTTTCGACCGAAAAGGTAATATTGATTTCATCTTTGCCATAGTAAATGGCGTTACGCACAATGTTTTCCAATGCGCTCATCAGCAGTTTTGGTGTACCGGAAATCGTGTGCGGTGGAATCGCATTATAGGTGAGTCTTTTTTCCATCTGCTCCGCCTCAAATTGGGCATCACTCAATAATTCCTCCCATAAACTGGATAGCGGTTGAGTTTCTCGGCTGAGATGGCTATTGGTTTGCATACGCGAAAGCGTCAGCAGTTCACCGATCATCTGCTCTAAACGCTGTGCTTCGGTGTCGATTCGCTCCAATTCTGAGCTGCTACCTTGTTTACGAGTGGCAAGTGCATTGGCCATTCTCAGTCGAGTTAAAGGGGAGCGCAGCTCGTGTGAAATATCCGATAGCAATCGCTGCTGGCCAGAAATCATCTGATTGACGGCTTCTACCATTTGGTTAAAGCTTTTTCCTGCTTGGCGAAATTCACTGGTGCCTTTTTCTAAGCTTGGGTCGACCACAAATTCGCCGCGAGCGACCCGTTTGGCGGCTTGCCCGAGGCGGCTGGCGGGTTGACTCAATGCCCATGCGAGCCATAAGAGTAGTGGTGTACTGACGAGCATCACGGCAAGCAGTAGACCGAACGGACGGTCAAATAGTTGCAATAAGAACGGGGGGGGCTCATTCCAGCGAATACCGACAAACATGAGTAGATCTTGCTTAGCAAGGGTAATTGGCAATGGACCTGAAATCATATAACGGCCATAGAGCTTCTGTTGTGGCTTATCAATGGATTCAATGCTGGTCACGAAATTTTGGAGTGCTTTAAACTTAAAGTCGGCTTGAGTTTTGGTGGTGAGAATTGTGCCATCTGGCGTTGTGATAAAGAATTGTGGAGTGCCGTTCTTCTCGCGCATGTGCCCTTCACCACGCTTGTTGCTGCTACTTTCTAAACGAAAGAGGATGCGTGTGAGTTCATGCTCATCTTTAAACATACTCTCTATTTTCTGTTTTAAGTGTGTAAGACGTTGGTATTCATCGCTAGGTATATCACGGGTTTTGCGAGGATCAAGGTGCGGCAATGCTAATACTGCGATCAGCACCAGCAGCATCGTAAACCAAAAAATGGCAAAAATTCTGCCATAAAGGCTGTTGATCTTAGGTAGGCGCATTAATCCTCCAGAATCATGAGGTAGCCACGACCACGCAGCGTTTTAATCCGTGATTTACCATCGACACGCTCAGGTAATTTCTTGCGTAAATTCGAGACGTGCATATCAATCGCTCGGTCAAAGGCCGCCAACCGTTTTCCTAGAACATCAAGGCTGAGCGCTTCTTTAGTTAAGGTTTCGCCTGGGTTTTGCACAAAATGAGTCAGCAAGGCAAATTCCGTGGTGGTAAGGTCCAACAATTGCCCTTGGCAATAGGCTTCCTGCTTGCAGGGGTATACTTGAATATCTTGGCACTCAATGACTTCATTATGTTTGGTGCCATTGGTGGTTTGGGTTCGGCGCAAAATCGCGCGAATGCGTGCCAGCAGTTCTCGGTCACTGAAAGGCTTCGGTAAATAGTCATCCGCGCCGAGTTCTAGACCGATGACGCGATCGATCTCCTCTCCTTTGGCGGTGAGCATTAATACCGGGGTATGCCAGTTTTCACGTAACTTTTTCAGCGTTTCCATCCCATTAAGCTTAGGCATCATTACATCGAGTAAGACAAGATCAATGCGATCATGAATGGCCGCGAGCCCGCTCTCTCCATCATTCGCTTCAGAGACATCGAAGCCTTCATAGCTCAAGACTTCTTTTAGTAAGCTGGTGAGCTCAGTATCATCATCAATCAGAAGAATATGCGCCATGTGTCGCCTCGTCGTTGGGGAAGTTATGGGTACAGTTTACTGCGAAATAGGCAAGATATTCAGTGAGCAATAAGCTCTTTACGATTCTTTACGCTCACTATACGTTGCTTTACCGTACAGATCCTATTCTACACTCAAGCGCTGTGAATACAGCTTGTTAGAATCTACTTAGTGAAGGAATAGAATGATGAAAATGGCAAAAAAATTAGTACTCGCGGCGGTGATACTTCCTCTGACTCTTAGCACAGCAAGCGTCTTTGCATTTGGTGGTAAAGAGCAGCATAAAGGCCCAAATGATGAGTGTGGCGGTTTTGATCGCGGCATGATGCAGCAGCTTGATTTGACGTCTGATCAACAAGCAAAGCTGAAAGGAATGCGTGAGGCGAATCGCGAAGCGATGAAGGGTGAGCACAAAGGTCAACGCCAAGCGAAAATGAAAGCGCACCATGACAAAGTACAGGCTCTCGTGCTCGCTGAGAACTTTGATGCGGCAGCGGCAAATGAACTAGCCAAAGAGATGGTCGATCAACAGGTCGCTCACCGTGTCAAGATGCTAGAAAAACGTCATGACATGATGAGTGTGCTAACTCCGGAACAAAAAGCAAAACTGCAAACGCTACAACAAGATCGCATGCAGAAGTGCATGGAAAATGGTCCTAAGCACATGAAAAAAAATAGCTAGTCATTGATAACCGCTAATCATTGATAATAGGCCTCGGGTGAGGCCTGTTCATTTTTGTGTCATATTCATTCTTAATTTGAGAAGGTATACTACCTGCTCATTCTCAAGCTGATTTTAGTGATATGAAACAAGAATACGCACGCCTTGTTACGCTTGCTGCCTGGACAGCAACCCTTGTAGCCTCATTGTTGCTGATAGTAAAAGTGATCGCTTGGTGGGTTACTGGCTCGGTCAGCCTACTCGCATCCTTGATTGATTCCTTACTTGATATTGCCGCTTCCGTGGTCAATTTAATTGTGGTGCGTTACGCACTGCAGCCCGCAGATAAAGAGCACGCCTTTGGTCATGGTAAGGCGGAATCGCTTGCGGCTCTTGCCCAAGCGATGTTCATTTCAGGCTCGGCCTGTTTTCTTATCCTCAATGGGGTTGATCGTTTTTTCCGCCCACACGAATTAACTTCTCCTGAATATGGCGTTTATGTCAGCCTGTTTGCAATGCTAGTGACTTTTGGCTTAGTGTTGTTCCAAAAGCATGTCGTGAAAAAAACGGGCAGCCAAGCCATTGCCGCGGATTCATTGCATTACCAAACCGATCTGTTCATGAATGCGGCGATTATGATCGCGCTTATATTGAGCTGGTTTGGCTTTAAACAGGCCGATGCCATCTTTGCGATCGGCATTGGCGTTTATATTCTTTACAGTGCTTTTCGTATGGTACAAGAGGCCATTCAGACCTTATTGGATCGTAAGTTACCTGATGAGGAATTGAAGCAAATCCGCACAGAATGTCTTTCTGTGGCTGGTGTGTTGGGTGTGCATCAATTAAGAACTCGCATGTCCGGACCTGTAAGATTCATTCAGTTACATCTGGAACTAGATGACAATATCCGCTTGATTGAGGCGCATCGCATTTCCGATGAGGTGGAAGATAAGCTACTCGAGGCTTTCCCAGGAGCTGATGTATTAATCCACCAAGATCCTTATTCTGTGGTGTTTGGACCAGAAAAAAAGCAAAAATCACAAGGGTGGTAGCGACAAAAACGCGCTTATTAACTATCTTTTTAAGAACAATAAATAAGCCTGATTCTGATATGAATCAACAAAGCATTAACTCAAAACTGTAATACTCTTACATAAGTAGCAAACTTACATAATTTCGTGCAAATAACAGTAGTATTCCTCTTTAGGAAAGGTAACATTATGCACAGATTAGAAAGATTTTGCTGTCGGTTTTATCGCTAACGGACAGCGTAAAAAATTAGTATTAAGTTCCCAAAAAATCGAGGGTGAGCATGATTAAGAAGATCGGTGTTTTGACTAGTGGCGGTGACGCACCTGGCATGAACGCAGCAATCCGTGGTGTTGTTCGTACGGCACTCGGTGCTGATTTGGAAGTATTTGGTATTTACGATGGCTACCTTGGTCTTTATGAAGATCGCATTAAAAAATTGGATCGTTCAAGCGTTTCTGACGTTATCAATAAAGGTGGTACTTTCCTAGGTTCTGCGCGTTTCCCTGAATTTCGTGAAGTCGCAGTACGTGAAAAAGCGATCGAAAACCTAAGAAAGCATGGTATTGATGCTTTAGTTGTCATCGGTGGTGACGGTTCTTACATGGGTGCGAAAAAGCTGACCGAAATGGGTTTTCCATGCGTTGGTTTACCAGGCACGATTGATAACGACATTGCTGGTACCGATTACACCATTGGCTACTTAACGGCATTAAATACGGTTATCGATGCGATTGACCGTTTACGTGATACTTCCTCTTCTCATCAACGTATTTCTATTGTTGAAATTATGGGTCGTCATTGCGGTGATTTGACTCTGATGTCGGCGATTGCAGGCGGTTGTGAATACATCATCACCCCTGAAACTGGCCTGAATATGGAGCAACTGATTGCAAATGTTCAAGACGGTATTAAGAAAGGTAAGAAACACGCCATTATTGCACTGACTGAGTTGATGATGGATGCTAACCAACTGGCGAAAGAAATTGAGAAAGCAACGGGACGTGAAACTCGCGCTACCGTGCTGGGTCATATTCAACGCGGTGGTCGCCCGACGGCGTTTGACCGTGTTCTTGCGTCACGCATGGGTAATTTTGCAGTACATTTACTGCTTGATGGCCACGGTGGTCGTTGTGTTGGTATTCAGAAAGAGCAGTTGGTTCACCACGATATTATCGACGCAATTGAAAATATGAAGCGTCCAGTTCGCACTGATTTGTATAAAGTGGCTGAAGAGTTATTCTAATCACTTCTTCCATCTCGGTATAAAGTGATTAAGTAAAAAAGACCGCATTGCGGTCTTTTTTGTCTCTCTATGCTTTGTCGTTAAAATAAAACAGAGCAAAGCACTGGCGGATTACAAAATGATCGCGCGCACTTCTGGGTCTTTGCGCTCTAAGTAGTGAATTGATTTAATACGGCGAATGGTACGACAGCGGCCACGAATTAATAGTGTTTCTGTGGTGGCGATGTTGCCTTTGCGGGTAATACCTTCCAGCAGATCCCCTTTGGTGATACCAGTAGCTGAGAAAATGACGTTATCACTGCGGGCCATCTCTTCCATTTTCAGCACTACGCCAGCTTCGACACCCATTTCCGCGCAGCGTGCTAACTCTTTTGCACCATAAATACGGTTTTCTTCCGTATCGCCTTTGACTTCATGACGTGGTAGTAGACGGCCATGCATATCACCATCTAGAGCTCGGATGACCGCGGCTGAAACCACTCCTTCAGGTGCACCGCCGATGCAGTACATCACGTCGACTTCACTATCAGGCATACAAGTTAGGATCGAGGCGGCGACATCGCCATCTGGCACAGCAAACACGCGAACACCCATCTCTTGCATCTGCGCTATGGTGGCATCATGGCGAGGTTTCGCTAAGGTGATCACAACTAGAGTGTCTAATGGTTTATTCAGCGCGGCGGCGATATTTTCTAAATTCTCTTTTAAAGGCTTATTGAGGTCAATGCACCCTTTAGCGCCGGGGCCAACCACCAATTTTTCCATGTACATATCAGGTGCTTTAAGGAAGCTGCCTTTTTCGCCAGCCGCCAAAACAGCCAATGCGTTTGACTGGCCCATTGCCGTCATGCGTGTACCTTCAATAGGATCCACTGCGATATCAACCGCATCGCCACCAAGGCCAACAAGCTCGCCAATGTAGAGCATTGGAGCATCGTCAATTTCGCCTTCACCGATTACAATTTCACCTTGGATGTCAGTTTTATTGAGTAGGTTGCGCATGACTTCTACCGCTGCGCCATCGGCCGCATTTTTATCGCCTCGGCCAAGCCATTTGTAACCTGCCAGTGCGGCACCTTCAGTGACTCGAGAGAATGCCATTGCTAAATCGCGTTTCATGCTAGCTCCAAAGAAAAGGGAATAGGAAATTTCGGCGGGAATTTTAGCATATCAAATAGTAAACGTTTGCTTTTTTAGTTCACAAGGATTGCACTTGATCAAAGCTAAGCCTCAAATTGAGCAAATCCATGGTCAGATAAAGTGTTTTTCAGCCTAGGTTTGGCGCTTAAGTGAGTTGACTGTTAAGTTGAGCCGATTTTTTAGCCAAATAGCGAGAAAATTTGCATATAGTGAGTGTTTCTGAGCGCTGTGCTGAGTAGAATGAACCAATAAGTGAAATTTTGTTCACCTCAACCGAATAACTAAGGGTATGCACCATGTCTTTTGAAGTATTAGAACTACTAGAAGCAAAAATTCAAACCGCAGTTGACACCATCGCACTTCTACAAATGGAAGTGGAAGAGCTTAAAGAAGAGAAACAGCAGCTCGTGAATGAAGCGAATGAGCTAAAAGTAGCGCGTGAAGAGCTTGAGCAAAAAGCGCAACAAATGGAGCAAGAGCAGAATGCATGGCAAGATCGTATTCGTAGCTTACTTGGTAAAATGGACGACGTGGAATAATCTGCTCGCTTAAGTGATACCACAACGCCGACATCAAGTCGGCGTTACTTTTAATCAATCATCGCGTTTTATCACGAACAACATTTACTAATAATAGCGTTATGAGTGCAGAGAAAGTTTATGCTTTCGGTCTTACGCCCAACGTATGGCACAATGCGTAGGTCATTTCAGCGCGATTGAGCGTATAGAAATGGAAGTCTTTGACGCCTTCACGGCTTAAAATGCGAACCATGTCAATTGCTTGGCTTGCACCCACGAGCTGGCGTGTGGTTGGGTCATCATCTAATCCATTAAATTGTTTCGCCATCCATCCAGGGACTTTAACGTTGTTTTGCGCGGCAAAGCGAGAAGCTTGTTTAAAGTTTGATACCGGTAGAATGCCCGGTACAATTTCAGCATCAATACCAGCAGCTACGCAGCGGTCGCGAAATCGTAAGTAGCTTTCAACATCAAAAAAGAATTGAGTAATTGCGCGGTTTGCACCTGCATCAATTTTGCGTTTTAGATTGACCAGATCGGATTGCGCGCTTTTCGCTTCAGGGTGGACTTCTGGAAATGCCGCGACAGAAATATCAAAATCATGGCGAGATTTGAGTAGAGTCACTAAGTCGGAAGCATACATTTCTGGTTTGCCGCCACCAGCGGGAATATCGCCACGCAGTGCAACTATGTTTTGGATGCCGTTGTGCCAGTAGTCATCGGCAATCTGAATCAGCTCATCGCGAGAGGCATCGATGCAAGTGAGGTGCGGTGCTGCAATAAGGCCAGTTTGATCTTTAATCTCTTTAATGATCGAATGGGTGCGGTCGCGCTCGCCAGAGTTTGCTCCGTAAGTCACAGAAACAAATTTAGGTTGTAGGGTTTTTAAACGGTGAACGGAATTCCACAATGTCTCTTCCATTTGCGCTGAGCTGGGTGGAAAAAACTCAAATGAGACATTGATATTATCTGATAGCTCAGCCACGTTCTGGTTGAGTGCATCAATATGACCGGCGTGCGTGTATCCCATTTTATTTCTCCCTGTGGCGTTCTTCCGCCAATCTATCATTCCTTAAGTTGACGTTTAGACGTCTATATGTCCACAGAATGTATTGAATAGCATTTAATGTCAACACTGTAATTATGAATATTATTCATGTTGATTGTGAGTGACCTTCAAGTCATGCTCAACCTCGGTATGCATGACCTAATATCATCCTTTCGCAGTTAAATTAAGGAGCCTAGTGGCCCCTTAATCTGGAATAAGCTGGAGTGTTACAGCAAGCTTGACAGCAAGTTGAGGTCCGATTGGATAGCTCCTGCTGTCACTTCTCTACCAGCGCCCGGGCCACGAATCACTAACGGGTTATCGCGATACCATTTACTCTCGATAGCAAAAATGTTGTCACAAGGTAAAAGGTTAGCCAAAGCGTGTTCACGCTCTAAAGCTTCAACCCCCACCGTTGCTTTGCCATTTTTCTCAAGCCTTGCGACATAGCGTAGCACTTTATCTTCACGTTGTGCTTTGGTTAGTCTCTCGGCTAATTTTTCACTCAGCAGTTGGCCTTTGTCTAAAAAGTCATCCAGTGAGAGGTGCTTGAGCTCATCAGGAACCAGTGATTCAACTTTGACATTTTCCGGTTCGATATGTAATCCCGCTTCACGGGCTAGGATCACCAGTTTGCGCATTACGTCTGAACCATCCAGATCGCTGCGCGGGTCAGGCTCGGTAAGTCCTTGTTGCCATGCTAAATCGACCAGTTCGCTAAACGGTATTGAGCCGTCGAATTGCTGAAATAACCAAGATAAAGTGCCAGAGAAAATACCAGAGAGGGCGACGATTTCATCACCGCTTTCACGCAAATCACGTACCGTGTGGTTAATGGGTAAGCCTGCGCCAACCGTCGCGTTGTAGAGCCAATGGCGGCTAATTTTCGCGAACGCTTCTTTTATTTGGTGGTAATCGACGCTAGAGGAAGAGCCCGCGACTTTATTCGCTGAGATGAGGTGCACCCCATTTTCAGCAATGCTGAGATAGTGATCAGCCAGTTCTTTGCTTGCGGTTACATCGAGCACAACCGCTTCGTCATATCCTTGAATATTGCTTAATCGTTGTAGCCAAGTCATTCCTTCACTGGCAATCGCTTCATCGTCAAAATGCTTTAAAACCGATGCCGCATCAATCCCTTGCTCATCAAACCAATAGGTTTGGCTATCGACCACCGCGACCAACTCGAAGTTCATGCCATGGCGTTTTTCTAACTCTGATTTTTGTTCAGCAAAGAGTTTTAACCAACTCGAACCAATGTTGCCTTTGCCACACAGTGCCAGTGCGACCCGTTTTTGCGCCTGAAATAGTTGGTTGTGCATACCCACCACTAAGGGGGTGATCGGCGTTTTACGCAGTACCGCGACTAAACTCAGCCCAGATTCGGCTTCACAGATAAACTCGATCGGTGATGAACGTAGCTGTTGATAAAAGCCGTAGCAGTGATTGGGGTTTTTCGTCACTCCCGCACCTACAGCCCCCACTAATGAAAAGCCTTCTTTGAGTTTAATTTCCGCTTCAAAAGCGGCATCTTGCAGATGGGCTAGGGCTCCACCTGAAATCTCAGCAGTATAGGCAAGGCGCAATTGGTGTTGATCGGCTTGAGTATCGAAAGCTAGCGGTTCGAGTTGAGCACGACGCAAGCTGCGCAGTACATCATTTTGTAGGCGCTGGAAGTCATGCCCGTGAGCAAAATTAAGCTCAATCAACAGCACATCATCAAGTGAAGTAATGATTTTGGCACCGCGTCCCGATGCCAATACACGCTCAATACGAGTCGATCCTGCTTCGGGTTGATAACTGCAGCGCAAGTGCAAATCCATGGTGCTTTGCGCCACGGGCTGCAAAGTTCGGCTGTGTAATACTGGGGCGGCAAGGCGCGCTAACTCGTTGGTTTCGTCCAAACGCAGTAGCGGCAGTAAACAGGCATCACTGACAATACGCGGGTCGGCGCTATAAACACCGGCCACATCACTCCAAATCGTTACTCGGTTTACTTCCGCAAGTGCGCCGATCATAGTGGCGGAGTAATCGGAACCATTGCGCCCAAGTAGCACAGTATCACCTTGTTCACTGCGAGCCATAAAGCCTGTGATGATCACTCGGTGATGCGCGTGTTGTGCCAAAATTTCTTTCAGCAAAGGGTAGGAGCGAGCGCGATCCACTTCCGGTTGTGTGCCTGCTTGCGCGCGAAGAAATTCGCGGGCGTCTTGTGCCACGGCCGCAAGGTTATGTTGATTGAGTAACGCCGCCAATAAGCGTGATGACCACACTTCACCATGGCCAAGTACCGCCGCTTGTTGAGCTGGCGATAGGGGCGCGCAAAGCTGACCCAAGGTGCGAATTTCGTTGGTGAGTAAAGTGATGAGCGGTTGCGCTGCATCTTCATCGAGCAGCGCGTTGATTAAATCGATTTGGTACTGACGGACAGATTGCAAGTTCTCATGAGCCACTCGGCCATCTTTATTGAGAGCGTCGAGAAATTCGATTAAACGATTGGTGGTTTTTCCTGCGGCAGAAACCACCACCAAATCATCAGCTTGAGAATACTCTTTTAAGATATTAACGACCCGTTTGTAGCATTCAGGATCGGCAAGGCTGCTACCGCCAAACTTGTGCAATTGACGTAGGGCAGTCATTAATAGGCCTCCTTCGCTTTAGCAAAGGCTTGCGCGAGATCGTCAATCAAATCTTGGGCATCTTCTAAGCCGACCGATAGGCGTAATAGCTGCTGTGAAACACCAGCTTCGGCCAACGCTTCTTCGCCCATCGCTCGGTGAGTCATCGAAGCGGGGTGGCAGATTAAGCTCTCCACGCCTCCTAATGATTCTGCCAGTGAGAATAATGTTAACTGAGAGACAAAATATTTGAGCTGTTCAAAGCTGCCCGCAAACTCAAAACTGAGCATAGAGCCAAAGCCAGATTGCTGCTTTTTCGCTATCTCATGGCCAGGATGCTCTGGCAAACTCGGGTGATAAATGACCTTTACTAAGGCTTCGCTTTGCAGATAGTCCAAAATGGCACGTGAGCTTTCCTCATGGACGCGCATTCTTGCGCCTAAGGTACGAATGCCACGCAGCGTCATATAGCTATCAAAAGGGGTTCCCGTTGAGCCAAGGCAGTTGCCCCACCATGCTAGCTCTTCAGCGTGCTGCTCTGTTTTGGTGATAACAACTCCGCCAATCACATCGGAGTGGCCGTTGATGAATTTGGTGGTGGAGTGGATGACAAAATCTGCGCCCAACTCTAATGGTTTTTGGAAAACTGGCGTTAAGAAGGTGTTGTCAACCGCCACTAATGCACCGACGGCGTGTGCTTGTTGGCAAATATCAGCAATATCGACCACGCGAACTAATGGGTTGGATGGAGTTTCAATGAGTAGCAATTTGGGTTTTTTCGCCAAAGCAGCCTGCAAAGCGTTTGGATCGGATTGATCAATAAAGAGTGTCTGAAAATCGCCTTTTTTGGCGCGTGTATTAAACAGGCGATATGTGCCACCGTAGCAGTCATGCGGGGCCACAATCAGATCGTCAGGACTTAAAAAGGCGGAAACCCATAGATTCAGCGCCGAAGTGCCACAGTTAGTCACCACTGCGCCTTGACCCGATTCGAGTTCAAACAACGCTTTTTCGAGCAGACCTCGATTTGGGTTGCCAGAGCGTGTGTAATCGTATTTAGGTACTTCACCAAATGCAGGAAAGCTATAATTTGTCGAAAGATAAATTGGAGGCACAACAGCATGATATTGAGAGTCGGATTCAATACCGGTTCTAACGGCGATGGTGGCTGGCTTGCGAGTGGTCATGACGGTTTCCTTACTTAATTAAACTCAATAAACTGACTTTTATTGAGGGGTTCCTGCTTTATCTGGGGACAACGAAATGGCAACGTCCATTGTCTCGAGTATTAGCTATATCCGATAGTGCGTGAGATTGCTATCCCCTTTCTAACTTGAAGTTGCTGCGATGTTGGCTAGATTCACCTACTTCAATCACATAGTCTGGCTGCCTTGACTTGTCGCTCTGCTGAAATTTCAAGTATTTCGGGTATCTCTTTGTCGATAATGGCACACTTTACTGAACTGAAAAGAAGACGTCAATATATCTAGACGTCTATATGTCTTTGCTTGTGGCGGTAAATCCCGCTAAAATCCAACTTTCAAATTTTTAACGACCAATTACGATAACGAAGGTGCGCAATGGCAGACTGGAATGGGGAATACATTAGCCCATATGCTGAACATGGGAAGAAGAGTGAGCAAGTCAAAAAAATCACCGTTTCAATCCCATTGAAAGTGTTGAAAGTATTAACTGATGAGCGCACTCGCCGTCAAATCAATAACTTACGCCACGCAACGAACAGTGAGCTGCTGTGTGAAGCCTTCTTGCATGCTTATACCGGTCAACCTTTACCGACCGACGAAGATTTGAGAAAAGATCGTCCAGACGATATTCCGACGGAAGCAAAAGCATTAATGACCGCCATGGGCATTGAATTTGAAGCGTATGATGATGAAGAAGTGTAGCGCGTAATTGCGGTACAACGAGATAAAATCGAGAGGATACTGGGTAAGTTGCCATTGTGACTTTGGCTCTGTGTCTCAGAATATAAAAAAACCGCTGAAAGTCAGCGGTTTTTTTTCGAGCGAGGCATTTAGCCGCTCAAGATTGTGATTATTCTTGCATGTAATTGACAGGCATCTCGATTCGAGCGACGCCAGAGTCAACCGCTGCTTGAGCAACCGCTTTAGCAACACGAGGCAGTAGGCGTGGGTCCATCGGTTTTGGAATGATGTATTCAGGGCCGAAACTTAACGCTTTTACGCCAGCAGCTTTCAACACTTCAGCCGGCACTTCTTCTTTAGCCAGTTCACGTATCGCCTCAACTGCGGCTAGCTTCATTTGGTCATTAATTTCACTAGCACGGACATCCAAAGCGCCACGGAAAATAAATGGGAAGCACAACACATTGTTGACTTGGTTTGGATAATCGCTACGACCTGTGCCGAGAATTAAATCATCACGTACCGCGCGTGCGAGTTCCGGTTTAATTTCTGGATCCGGGTTTGAGCAAGCAAATACGATCGGTTTATCGGCCATTAATTTTAGCGCTTCGGCAGGTAGCAGGTTGGGGCCTGACACACCTAGGAATAAGTCAGCGCCTTCAATCACATCTTCCAGTGTGCGTTTGTCGGTGTTATTAGCAAACAACTGCTTATATTCATTGATGTCATCGCGACGAGTATGAATCACACCTTTGCGATCAAGCATGTAGATTTTTTCACGCATTGCGCCGCACTTAATCAATAGTTCCATGCAAGCGGTGGCTGCTGCGCCAGCGCCAAGACAGACGATAGTGCATTCGTTGAGTTTCTTGCCTTGCAGTTCAATCGCATTGAGCATGCCAGCTGCGGTAACAATCGCAGTGCCGTGTTGATCGTCATGGAAAACAGGCACATTACAGCGTTCGATCAAACGGCGTTCAATCTCAAAGCAATCTGGTGCTTTGATATCTTCTAAGTTGATGCCGCCAAAGGTGTCGGCGATGTTGGCAACCGTATCGACAAATTCATCGATTGTGCGGTGTTTTACTTCAATATCAATTGAATCAAGCCCAGCAAAGCGTTTAAACAGTAGCGCTTTTCCTTCCATGACGGGCTTGGAAGCCATCGGACCTAAGTTACCTAAACCAAGAATAGCCGTGCCGTTTGAGATCACAGCGACGGTGTTGCCTTTCGCAGTGTATTTATAAACGTTGTCGATGTTCTGTGCGATTTCACGAACCGGTTCAGCGACGCCCGGGCTGTAAGCTAAAGCAAGGTCTTCAGCCGAGTCGGCAGGCTTAGTTAGTGAAATGGCAATTTTACCCGCGGTTGGGTAAGCATGGTAATCGAGTGCGCGTTGGCGAAATTGTTCTTCTGCCGTTAATTCTTGGTGAGTGTCATCAGACATAGGTATAAGTGCTCGTGTTGGATTGGAAAAGGTCCATAATTCTAATGGATGTCGCTCAAACTTCCTAGGCGGGAACCTGACGTGCTTCATCAAAAAATGGAGAAAATGTCGCAGATAAGACCAGTGCGTACTGACAACTATACAAAAAATGCCAACAAAAAAGGATGCCGAAGCATCCTTTTTTAATTTTCTAGCAAAAAAGAGATTATTTGCTAGAAAGAGCACCGAAACGCTTGTTGAAGCGATCTACACGGCCGCCAGTATCAACGATACGTTGCTTACCAGTGTAGAATGGGTGACATTTGTCACACACGTCTAGGTGGATAGAATCTTTGCCTAGCGTTGAGCTGAACTCGAAAGAGTTGCCGCAAGAACAAGTCGCGCTAACTGCTTTGTACTCTGGATGGATACCAGCTTTCATGGGATAACCTCAAATTGGGCCGCGTCGCTATCCGAATCGAAGCCGGACACCACACGTAGTTAATAAAAAAATGTTGATACCGCTGACTGCTTAACATCAAGCAAGAAGCCATATCATCAAGGCGCGATATATTAATGAATCCTCTTCAGTGGATCAAGCCATTTCGCCGCTATTTTCGCCACATTTTTGTCCAATGACGAAGCTCGAATTTCGGTGACGCATCCAGTAGACTGTCTTTTCACATTTTTTGTAGAACGAACGGTCGATTATGCGCCCCACCATTGCACGCGTTGCCTTACCTGTCCCATTGGATAAGCAGTTTGATTATCAGATCCCAAGTCATCTGTTTCCGATTGTTGGTGGACGAGTGTCGGTGCCATTTGGTCGGCAAACTCTGGTGGGTATCGTCACCGCTATAGTCAGTGAGTCTGAGTTTTCAGTCGATCAATTAAAGCCGCTAAAAGCGGTGCTCGATAGCCAGCCAGTCTGGCCAGAGAAACTCTATCAATTGCTGTTATGGTGTAGCCAATTTTATCAATACCCATTAGGCGACACGTTATTTAATGCATTGCCTGGCGCATTACGCAAAGGGAAAGCGGCCGATTTTTCGACCTTAGTGGAGTGGCAACTGACGCCCAGTGGGCGCGATCAACTCATGCAAGGATTCGGGCGAGCGGTAAAGCAAGCCAAAGTGATGACGATGCTTGAGTCTGGCGCTGTGCCCCATCAACTGTTTATTGATGAAGAGGTAGGTAGCAGCGTACTCAAAACCTTACAAGAGAAAGGCTGGATAGAATCACTGGAAAAACGGCCGACACTGACGGCTTGGCCGCAAAATGTTGAAGCGGATGTGGAAAAGCCCAAGCTCAACCAAGAACAAGCGATCGCGATTGCTTCAATTAATAGCCATCACCATTTCGCATGCTATTTACTTGAAGGAGTCACCGGTTCAGGGAAAACCGAAGTTTATCTAAACTTAATCAAGCCCGTTTTAGAAAAAGGACGTCAGGCATTGGTACTGGTGCCTGAGATTGGTCTAACACCACAAACCATTAACCGCTTTCGTAAGCGATTTAATGTGCCAGTTGCCGTGGTCCACTCGGGGCTCAATGAAACCGAGCGCCTCAACGCGTGGTTAGCGGCGCGTGATAATATTGCGGGCATTATCATTGGTACTCGCTCAGCGCTGCTAACGCCTTTTGCAGACCTAGGTATCATCATTGTTGATGAAGAGCACGACGCTTCGTATAAACAGCAAGATAGCCTACGCTACCATGCAAGAGATGTTGCGGTAATGCGTGCAAACCTTGAGCAGATCCCGATTGTGCTTGGTTCTGCCACTCCAGCATTAGAAACGTTGCATAATGCATTGAGCGGCAAATATCATCACTTAAGCTTAACTCAGCGTGCGGGCGTAGCGGTTCCCACTAAAAACAAGGTGTTGGATGTGAAAGGCCTGTTTTTAGAGAGTGGTTTATCAGCGCCGCTGATTGCTGAGATGAGAAAACACCTCAGCGCAGGTAACCAAGTGATGCTGTTTCTCAATCGCCGCGGCTTCTCGCCCGCGCTGATGTGCCATGAATGCGGTTGGATTGCCGAGTGTAAACGTTGCGATGCGTACTATACCTTTCACCAATATAGCAGTGACATGCGTTGTCACCATTGTGGCTCGCAACGTCCGGTGGTTCATCAGTGTCAAGGTTGTGGTTCCACTCAGTTGGTTACGGTTGGGGTAGGTACCGAGCAACTTGAAGCGCAACTGGCGCAGCTTTTCCCCGAATATAAAACGGTGCGTATTGATCGCGATAGTACGCGTCGTAAAGGCAGTTTAGAAAGTGCGTTATCATCGATTCGCCAAGGTGAGTATCAGATTTTAATTGGCACGCAGATGCTCGCTAAAGGGCACCATTTTCCCGATGTGACTTTAGTAGCGTTATTGGATGTGGATGGTTCGCTATACAGCAGTGATTTTCGCGCCGCCGAACGCTTGGCGCAGCTATTTACTCAAGTGGCAGGTCGAGCAGGGCGCGCTAGTAAACCCGGCGAAGTGATTTTACAAACGCATCACCCGGAACACAGTTTGCTGCAAGCATTGTTGCAAAAGGATTATCGTCATTTTGCAGAAACCGCGTTAGAAGAGCGGAAAATAGCGATGTTGCCACCTTACACCTATCTCACACTGTTTAAAGCGGAATCCAATCAAGCTTCGATGGTGGAAGAGTTTTTACGCCAAATTAGGCATACGTTAGAAGCGCATCCGTTATTTGATGATTCGTGCTTAGTATTAGGGCCAACCCCAGCCCCATTGGCGAAAAGAGCGGGCAAATATCGCTGGCAGTTATTACTGCAAACTCAGCATCGCTCCAAAATGCAAAAACTATTGATGAGTGCTAAGCCTGCGATTGGACTGTTACCATTAGCCAAGAAAATTCGCTGGTCGTTAGATATTGAACCGCAAGATCTCAGTTAAACCTCCGTAGCGTTTTCGATGAAATGAGATGTAACATATTGAAGCAATCGAGTGCTAAAACGGTTACTGTTATTTTTGTCAGCCTATTTAATCCTCTCTAATGTGAGTGGCTTCACGCTTATTATGTAAAATTTGTTAATCTGACCGTAACTTTCTGGGTGGAAATGAATAGACTATCACTCATATATCCGCTGTGAATAACAGCTCAGCGTTCAAAATGGATAACCAGATTTTACAACCGGATTTTATAAACATAACAACGGGTGATTTCAGCCCAGTAACAACTTTTAAAGAGGTTAATTTCTATGGCGACAATGAAGGATGTTGCCCAGCTTGCAGGTGTATCAACCGCCACAGTATCTAGGGCGTTGATGAACCCTGAAAAAGTATCATCTTCAACGCGAAAGCGTGTCGAAGATGCTGTTTTGGAAGCTGGTTACTCACCAAATTCTCTCGCTCGCAACTTACGCCGTAATGAATCTAAAACCATTGTCGCTATCGTGCCTGATATTTGTGACCCTTACTTCACAGAGATCATTCGTGGTATCGAAGATGCGGCGATGGAACATGGTTATTTAGTACTGTTGGGTGATAGTGGTCAGCAGAAAAAGCGAGAAAGTTCGTTAGTTAACCTCGTATTTACTAAGCAGGCCGATGGCATGTTGTTGCTGGGAACTGATTTGCCGTTTGATGTTAGTAAGCCGGAGCAAAAAAACCTGCCACCTATGGTTATGGCATGTGAATTTGCGCCAGAACTTGAGTTGCCGACGGTACATATTGATAACCTTACTTCAGCGTTTGAAGCGGTGAACTATTTGACGCAGCTCGGGCACAAACGCATCGCGCAAATATCGGGGCCAGCAGAGGCCACGCTGTGTAAGTTCCGCCATCAAGGTTATCAACAAGCTTTACGCCGCGCAGGAATTACCATGAACCCTAATTATTGCACTTATGGTGATTTTACTTTTGAAGCTGGGGCTAAAGCACTGCGCCAATTATTGGCGTTATCTGAGCCACCCACAGCCATTTTTAGTCATAATGACAGTATGGCTATCGGTGTCATTAAGGAAGCCAAAAAATTGGGTTTGCGCGTTCCACAAGATATTTCAGTGGTGGGATTTGATGATATTCAATTTGCGCTCTACTGCGATCCACCGTTAACGACCATCTCACAGCCGCGCTATGAGATAGGGCGTCAAGCGATGCTCATGATGCTCGATCTTCTTCGCGGTCAAGAGGTTGGCGCAGGTTCTCGACTATTAGAAACCAAGTTAGTGATTCGAGAAAGCGCAGCACCTCCTCGCTTGAGCTAACCACATGCAGCGCACTTTTGATGCGCTGCAACTCTTTCAACACTATTAAGTCGTTGGAAACTGCATTAACATTGGTACAAACCATCAACTTTTGAATTCTCTGTGGCTAATAAAGATTATGTAAGGCGCGGTCGTAGTCCGAAAAAGCCGACCCCGAAAAAAACAACTCCACGTCGTAAACCTTGGCGTAGTGGCTTATTGGCACTGTTGCTCGTTTCCGGTTTTGGTTATGGGCTGTTCTTACTCAGCCGTGATCCTGAGCCGCCTCAAGCGGTTGTGGTTCCTACAAAACCAGTCGCAAAACCTAAGCCAGAGAAAGTGATCCCACCGCCTCCAGAGGAAAAATGGGATTACGTGGATAGCTTGCCGAAACGTGAAGTAGAAGTGGTAGCCAAAGAACAAAAAGTGTCTGAAATTCCTTATATCATGCAGTGTGGGGCGTACAAAACTTCGGCACAGGCTGAAAGCCGTAAACTTGATATCGCGTTTCAGGGTTTAAAAAGTGAAATCCGAAAAACGGAAGGCAGCAGTTGGTATCGCGTGGTATTAGGGCCATACAAATATAAGCGTGATGCGCAGCGTGACGAGCATAAATTACAACGCGCTAAAATTGAGCCGTGCGCCATTTGGACTGAACCACAATAAGAGCGATCACTCACCGCATCCAATCGATTCGCGGTGAGTGTTTTTTGTGACTTGAAATCTTCCCCAACCATCCTCATATATTTGCTAACTCCATCGTGAAAACAAATAAGAGGTCCTGTCGTGACTACCATCGTCTCTGTACGTCGTAATAATAAAGTTGTCATCGCCGGTGACGGACAAGTATCGCTCGGTAATACCGTAATGAAAGGCAATGCGCGCAAGGTTCGCCGTCTGTACAATAATCAAGTCTTGGCAGGGTTTGCAGGTGGCACAGCTGATGCGTTTACCTTGTTTGAGCGCTTTGAAAGTAAGCTGCAAATGCATCAAGGTCATCTTACTAAGGCCGCGGTTGAGCTGGCAAAAGATTGGCGTAGTGATCGAGCACTGCGTAAGCTAGAAGCGATTTTAGCGGTGGCTGATGAAACGGCATCACTCATTATTACGGGCAATGGTGACGTCGTTCAACCAGAAAACGACCTGATTGCTATCGGTTCGGGTGGTAATTTTGCCCAAGCTGCGGCGACCGCATTATTAGAAAATACCGATTTAGATGCACGTGAAATCGCTGAAAAAGCACTAAAAATTGCGGGCGACATTTGCGTGTTTACCAACCATTTCCACACTATCGAAGAACTAGAAATACCGGCGGAATTGCTACTGCAACAAACAGTGACCACCGAAAAATAAAGACAGTGTTAGGGTAAAGAATTAAGGAAAATCTGATGTCTGAAATGACTCCACGTGAAATTGTTCACGAATTAAATCGCCATATTATTGGTCAAGATAAAGCCAAACGTTCGGTGGCGATTGCGCTGCGTAACCGCTGGCGTCGCATGCAGCTCGAAGAGAGCTTGCGCGCCGAAGTAACGCCGAAAAACATTTTGATGATTGGTCCAACTGGGGTGGGAAAAACGGAAATTGCTCGTCGTCTCGCCAAGCTTGCCAACGCACCATTTATTAAAGTGGAAGCGACCAAATTTACCGAAGTGGGTTATGTTGGTAAAGAAGTGGAAACCATTATTCGCGATTTAACCGATGTCGCGGTAAAAATGACTCACCAGCAAGCGATGGAAAAAGTGCAATTTCGCGCGCAAGAGCAAGCAGAAGAGCGTATTTTAGATGCTTTATTGCCGCCAGCTCGTGATGCTTGGGGAGAGAATGAAAAGGGCGAAGAGAGCTCGAACACTCGCCAAATCTTCCGTAAAAAGTTGCGTGAAGGAAAGCTCGACGACAAAGAGATTGAAATCAATGTCGCTGTCCCTCAAATGGGGGTTGAAATTATGGCACCTCCAGGCATGGAAGAGATGACCAATCAGCTGCAAGGTTTGTTTCAGAACCTTGCAGGGGATACCAAGAAAAAACGCAAACTCAAAATCAAAGAGGCCTTCAAAGCTTTGACTGAGGAAGAAGCGGCAAAATTGGTCAATCAGGAAGAGCTGAAAGATCAAGCTATTTTTAATGTTGAAAATAACGGCATTGTCTTCATCGATGAGATTGACAAAATCTGTAAACGCGGCGAAAGCTCAGGTCCAGATGTGTCGCGTGAAGGGGTACAACGTGATTTGCTACCTTTGATTGAGGGCAGTACCGTCTCGACTAAGCACGGCATGGTTAAAACTGATCATATCCTCTTTATTACGTCGGGTGCATTCCAAGTGGCGAAGCCCTCTGATTTAATCCCCGAGTTGCAAGGCCGCTTGCCGATTCGCGTCGAACTTGAAGCATTATCGAGCCATGACTTTAAACGTATTTTGACTGAGCCGAAAGCCTCTCTGACCGAGCAGTATATTGCGCTGATGAAGACGGAAGAGGTGCACATTGAATTCACTGAAGATGGCATCACTCAAATTGCGGAAGCCGCGTGGAAAGTGAATGAAACCACGGAAAATATCGGCGCACGTCGCCTGCATACCGTGATGGAGCGTTTGATGGATGAAATCTCATTTGATGCAACAGAAAAGCCTGGCTCCTCAATGATTATCGATGCAGCCTACGTCAAGCAGCGCCTAGGTGAGTTAGTCGAGAATGAAGATTTGAGCCGCTTTATTCTTTAGCGGATCGAATGGCCAGTACACTGTTTGTAGCCCGTCCAAAGTGACGGGCTTTTTATTGCCGTGTTATACTCGCCAGCAGAACAGTATATACTGACCCCTTTTTTGAACGGCAGTGACCTTGCATGAAGAATTCGCTCCATATCTGGCTTGATGCGGCCAGGCCTAAAACGCTCCCTCTCGCGCTAGTTTCTATTTTAACGGGCAGCGCGTTAGCTTTCTCGTCGGGCCATTTTTCGTTGCCAGTAGCGCTGCTTGCTCTGCTTACCGCAACTTTATTACAAATCTTATCCAACCTTGCAAATGATTATGGTGATGCGGTCAAGGGTACGGATAATGAGGCTCGCTTAGGGCCAATCAGAGCGATTCAATCCGGTGCGGTGACGCTCGATGATATGAAGCAAGCGATGCTGATTAACATCACATTGACGGTTATCTCGGGTTTGGTGTTGATTTTTTATGCACTGGATAGCGTGCAAAGTATTCTGGCTTTTGTCGGGTTGGGCGTGCTCGCCATTGTGGCCGCGATTGCTTACACGGTCGGTAACAAACCCTACGGCTATGTCGGCTTAGGTGATTTATCCGTATTCATTTTCTTTGGTTTACTTGGGGTGTCTGGAACCTATTTCTTGCATACCGGCCATGTGGAACCGAGCCTGTTCTTACCCGCGTTAGGCTGTGGCTTATTGGCGGTCGCTGTGCTCAATGTCAACAATATGCGTGATATTGAAAATGATGCAGTTTGCGGAAAAAAAACCGTTGCCGTACGTCTTGGGCAAACGCGCGCCAAGCAATATCACTTTATGCTATTGGCGGGTGCGGTGGTCGCTTTTGCTTGGTATTTAGTGATGCAAAGCAGCCCAACGTGGATAAGTTTGCCCTTTTTGTTGAGCATTGTGGTAGTGGTAAAACACAGTAAAGCGGTGTGGGTGAGTGATCAACCTGCGCAGATAGCACCTATGATGCCCGCTATCGTCAAATGTTCACTGATCACCAACTTGTTGTTTGTTGGAATTGTTATAGCTCAAACTCTGACGAGTTAATTGTCGCTTGTCATTGCAATGACTTAATGACCCTATATACTCGGTGAAGATAATTTTCGGCAAGAGAAGAACCATTATGGAATACAACACCTCTGCGTTATGTGATATTTATCTCGACCAAGTCGATGTGGTGGAGCCAATGTTTAGTAACTTTGGTGGAAGCGCATCCTTTGCTGGCCAGCTTACGACGATTAAATGTTTTGAAGATAATGGCTTAATCCGTGAAGTATTAGAGCAAGATGGGCTAGGACGGGTGCTGTTAATTGATGGTGGTGGTTCACTGCGCCGTGCGCTGATTGATGCAGAATTGGCCGCTCTTGCTGAAGAAAATGAGTGGGAAGGCATCGTTGTTTACGGTTGTGTCCGCGAAGTGGATGAACTCGAAGAGATGAGCATCGGCATTCAAGCGCTCGCCTCTATTCCTGTTGGAGCATCCAATCAAGGTATCGGTGAAGTGGATGTGCCTGTCAATTTTGGTGGCGTCACTTTCCTACCTGAAGATTATTTGTACGCTGATAATACGGGTATTATTTTATCTCCTGAGCCTTTAAATGTGGATATGGACTTAGATGATGACCTTGACGAGATTGAAGAGTAGTTTCTCGCGCTGAAAGGCGATGTTTCTAAGTGATAAAGCCAGCATGAATGCTGGCTTTGTTATATTTAGTTCACCACGACGTGCTCAACCAGATAAATGGTAGCATTAGCGAAACAGGTAAGTTCGTTTTAGACGCAGGGCGTAGTAATAACCCAGCAGCCCACCTAAGGTATTGCCTGCGGCAATCCCGATAAACAGCCCTTCGACATCATAGAGATACGAACCTAACCATGCGGCAGGAAGAGTGAACACAAATAGCCGCATCACGCTCCACTGAAAGGCGCGCATAGGTTGATGCAATGCATTCAATCCAGAGACAAGCATCATCACAATGCCTTGAAAGCCATAGCTCAGTGGCACCACCAGCAAATAGTGCCACAATAGATCGCGCACCGAGGGCTCTTGAGAAAATAGGGCTGACAAAGGGATGCTCAGCGGTACCATCATCGCAAAAATCATCAATTGAAATACGATAGAAAAACGCATGCTGAGGAACAGGCCAGCAAAGCTACGCTCAATATTTTTTGCGCCGATGTTTTGTGCCATAAAGGGAGTCAGTGCTGAGGTTAGTGACATCAAGACCAAAATGAGTATCGACTCAATACGCTGCGCGGCGCCGTAAGCGGCTACTGCAGCCGTGCCATGACTGGCCAGCATCATCATTAATAGCGCGCCAGAGAGTGGATTCATTGCATTGGAGAGTGCCGCTGGTGTGCCCACTTTTAAGATCTGCTGCCAATCATGCCATAAAGTAGGAAAATACGGCCATGCCAATAATTTTTCTCTTTTGATTAAGACATATAGCGATCCGCACAGTGCGCCTAACCAACTGAATGCACTGGCAATAGCAGCACCTTGGATTCCTAATTCAGGGAAAGGGCCATAACCAAAAATCAGCAGCGGATCGAGCAGACCGTTAATACAACCTGCGAGCATCATAATTTTAGCTGGCGTTTTAGTATCACCTGTGGCTCGAATTGCACTGTTACCAGCCATGGGAATAACGAGCAAAGGAATGGTCAAATACCAAACCTGCATGTATTGCTCAATCAAAGGGATTAAATCGTCAGTGGCACCAAGCAGTAGGAAGAGTGGCTTAATGGTCAGTAACCCCAGAATTGAAGCGAATGTCACCAGCACCACAGCCAGCAACACGCCATGACTAGAAAAACGCGCCGCATTCTTAGCGTCACCTTGACCGAGTAAGCGGCCAATACTCGTCGAAAGTCCAATACCAATTCCCATGGTAATGCAGTTGACCGCAAAGGTGACGGGAAAGGTAAAACTGATGGCGGCAAGAGATTCGGTGCCCAGCAGTGAGATAAAAAAGGTGTCGACCAAGTTAAACATCAAAATCGCGATCAAACCAAAAATCATTGGGATCGTCATTTGAGTGAGCACATTTGGAATTGGGGCGGTTAATAGGCCGTGTTTATCGTGCATTACTGGGCAACGTAGGTTAAGCAAAACGTTAGGATACTTGATTCTGGCGATCGCGACTATAGCTGCTAGGATGGGAAGCGTGACGAGAGTGAAGAAACAAAAAGGCCAGCAAATGCTGACCTTCTTAACGATAATTAGTGTGAATAATTACGCTTTTTTCGCTTCAGCTGCTGCTTTTGCGATAGCTGCAAAGCTTTTCGCATCAAGTGCTGCGCCGCCAACTAGAGCACCATCAATGTCTGGTTGTGCGAAGTAAGCTGCTGCATTTTCAGGTTTTACAGAACCGCCGTATTGGATAACGACATTCTTCGCGACTGCTTCTGATTTTGCAGCAATGTGCGCGCGAATGGCAGCGTGAATACGTTGAGCATCATCTGCTGTTGCTGCTTTACCTGTGCCGATCGCCCAGATTGGTTCGTAAGCGATGATCGCACCTTCTAGCGCTTCAACACCTTGGGTGTTGATCACAGCGTCAAGTTGACGTGCACATACGGCCACTGTTTCGCCAGCTTCGTTTTGTGCTTCAGATTCACCGATACAAAGTACTGGTGTTAGGCCATTTTCTTTTAGGAATGCAAATTTTTGCGCCACAAATTCATCGGATTCGTTGTGGTATTCACGACGCTCTGAGTGACCAATGATGATGTGTGTTGCACCGAATTCTTTCAGCATTGCTGGAGACATATCGCCAGTGAATGCGCCACTGTTGTGTACGTCGCTGTTTTGGGCACCCAGAATGATCGCGCTACCCGCATCGGTCAGAGTGCGCTCTGCTAGGTCAATAAAAAGTGCTGGTGGAGCAACGGCTACGTCAACACCCGTTACGCCTTCAAGCTCTGCATTCAGACCATTTAGCAGCTCAACAACCATCTCTTTGCTGCCGTTTAGTTTCCAGTTACCCATAACTACAGGATGACGCATAGGAATATCTCCATTATCTATCAAAGTTAAAATGAATGAATGTCAAAAATAAACGTGATTGCGAAAGAATATAACAGATAAAATCGGTCAGATCATGATTCGAGTCATGACTTTATGGGATCTTAAGCAATGCGTGACACTCCTTATCAGTGATCAGATAGACAGAATAGCCGATAATGGCTCGGATTTTACGAGATTAATTGCTATTAGTGGCTGTTAAAAGAAAAGCTAGTGATACCAATAAGGCTCACCAGTGTTGAAATTTGATCATGAATGAAGAAAAGGAATTCGTATGCCCAACCTTGTTATGGAATACTCGAACTCTGTGGATGAACGTGTGAATGTTCAAGGGTTATTGGAAGATCTTCACCAAGTCGCACTTCGCTGCGGATTATTTGACGCTGACTCAGTGAAATCACGGGCGCTACGCTGTCACCATTGGTGCATTGGTGAGGAGGGCGACAGTGTTGATTTTATTCACCTCAGCTTTGATTTACTGTCAGGGCGAACACCTGAACAAAAAAGAGAGTTGTCACGTCAATTAATGGCGGTATTGCAACAGCAAGCTAGTCAAGTCAGGAGTCTGACCGTGAATGTGCGTGATATGGATAAAGATTGCTTCCAAAAGGTTGTAAATTAACCATTTTAGGTAACAAGATGTCGATTAAAGAACTGCTATTTTCATTTCAAGGACGCATCGGGCGCAAAGTATTTTGGATGTGGAATCTCTGTTATTACGCGTCCATTATGGGCTTCGCACTCGCTGCAAACCAAATATTTCCTGCCTATACGCACCTGATCTTGCCGCTGTTTTTGCTAGTAGTGTTACTGCCTGATTTGGCCATCACGGTAAAACGTTGGCATGACAGAGATAAGTCTGCTTGGTGGTTATTGCTTAATGTCCCCTTGGTGATAGGCCGTATGAGTATGCCTTTTGCTAGTGCCGAGATTGCCACTCAAGCCAGTATGACAGAGTCATTGGTATCGCTGGTCGCACTGGTTTGTGGCTCATGGATTTTAGTCGAATGTGGTTTTATGAAGGGAACGCAAAGCCGCAACCGCTACGGACCTGAACCAGAGTAAACTTGATAGAAAAAATTGATGAAACAACAGGAGGCCAATGCCTCCTGTTGTTTTAAAAAGCTTCAAATAGCGAGGTTAACGCCAGTCGCTGTGGCGCGGCACAAATGGAATGATGGTCGCGCTCGGTTGAGTGCGCGCCGATTCGCCATCTAAGGCATTTCTAAATTTCATCATCTGTTCGCCGAGCTCACGCATCAGCATAACATTAGCATGGACAGGGTTTTTGCATTGGCTCACCACCAAGTCAATGTGACTTTGCTGAGCCCATAACCTGTCTTGCATGTTGTTGGAAGAGGAGAGGATCATCTCTTCACAGATATCTTTTTTCAGTTGCGTAAAGGCATCTGGATTATGTTTGGCAAGTTCAACCAACTCATCAAAAGAAGGTAAGGCCTGTTTTTGAGGGGGCTCCATATCTTTCTCCTTTACACTATTTCTCTGTTGATTATTTTATCAACACAATGAAAGCATAACCGATCAATAAGGTAGGAGTTGGAACGAAATCGCCATTTCTTACTAATGAGACGATCTTAGCGTGGTGTGATTTGATAACGGCAGCGACGCTCACCCATAATGATGTGTTCGCTCCGCTCAACTACATATTGCTCACCGATCAACGTTTGGAAAATATTAAGTTCAGATTGGCACAGATTAGGGCAGCGTGCCGCAGCTTTACAGATGGGGCAATGGTTCTCAATTAAAGTGTAACCGTTCGTTGATGGTATGAGCTCTGCCATATAGCCTTCTTGCTCACGAAGCGTCACTAGCTTAGCTAGTTTTTCTTCTAAACTGTGGCAATCAATTAATGCTTGTTGATACTGTGCTAATGTGTGAGCTTCACGCTCTGCCGCCACTTTGGCTAGTCCTTCTTTACCAAAAAGGTGCTCAACAGCATCAATCACTTGGATGATCAACTCGCCATGCCGATCAGCAAATTGGTCGTGGCCTTGTTGTGTCAAAGACCAGTGTCGAGTAGGGCGTCCGACTTTTACTTTGACATCATGAAACGCCACAATGCCATCATCTTCCAAACTTTGTAGGTGCTGGCGAGCCCCCATGGTGGTAATACCTAGGTCGTCGGCCAGTCGTTTAGCGGTTACCGCTCCATCGCGTTTGATGGTTTGAAGTATTCGGTCAATGGTTTTCATCGCATTCCTCTGTTTGCCTTATCTATTATGAAGAAGCAGCTTAATAAAGCAAATTATTGACTATACAGGATGAGCCGCTAGTAACTTTTGTCAGCACAGAACCAAGATTCGCTATCAATTCGTTAAATAGATCACAAAATTTTCGCTTTCCCCCCTTGGGATCCCTTGCTTGCTCCCCCACATATCACTCACGAGCTGAGTAATCAGCCTTTTCATAAACCTAACGGAAAATCTAATCAGGAGAGACGACCGATGAACATTCGTCCATTACACGACCGAGTTATCGTTGAACGCCAAGAAGTTGAATCTAAATCTGCTGGTGGCATTGTTCTAACAGGTTCCGCTGCAGAGAAATCGACTCGTGGCGTCATCTTAGCAGTAGGCAAAGGCCGAATCCTTGAAAATGGTTCGGTACAACCGCTGGATGTCAAAGTAGGTGATACGGTTATTTTTGCAGAAAGCTACGGTACTAAAACGGAAAAGATCGACGGTAAAGAAGTGCTCATTATGTCTGAAAACGACATCATGGCGATTGTCGAGTAAGCATTGAGTAATTTTTGCTCTGATTCAAAAACGATTGATTAAAACAGAATTTAGAAAAGGAAATTAAAGATGGCTGCTAAAGACGTTAAATTTGGTAACGATGCACGTATTAAAATGCTAGAAGGCGTTAATATTCTAGCCGATGCAGTAAAAGTCACCCTTGGCCCTAAAGGCCGTAACGTTGTGATAGATAAATCGTTTGGTTCACCTATTATCACCAAAGATGGTGTCACTGTTGCGCGTGAAATTGAACTGGAAGACAAATTCCAGAACATGGGTGCACAAATGGTGAAAGAAGTTGCTTCTCAAGCTAACGATGCAGCGGGTGACGGAACGACAACCGCAACGGTATTAGCGCAAGCGATCATCACTGAAGGCTTGAAAGCTGTAGCAGCGGGTATGAACCCAATGGATCTTAAGCGTGGCATCGACAAAGCTGTCGTGGCGGCGGTTGAAGCGTTGAAAGAGCTTTCAGTACCTTGTTCAGACACTAAAGCGATTGCGCAAGTGGGTACTATTTCTGCGAACTCGGATTCAAGCGTGGGTAACATCATTGCTGAAGCGATGGAAAAAGTGGGCCGAGATGGCGTTATCACTGTTGAAGAAGGTCAAGCACTGCAAGATGAACTCGATGTAGTGGAAGGTATGCAGTTTGATCGTGGTTACCTATCTCCTTACTTCATTAATAACCAAGAAGCGGGCAGTGTTGATCTAGATAGCCCATTCATCCTATTGGTTGATAAGAAAATTTCTAACATTCGCGAACTGCTTCCTGCACTTGAAGCGGTAGCAAAAGCTTCTCGTCCACTACTGATTGTGGCGGAAGATGTTGAAGGTGAAGCATTGGCGACGCTGGTTGTGAACAACATGCGTGGCATTGTAAAAGTTGCTGCCGTGAAAGCACCTGGTTTTGGTGATCGCCGTAAAGCGATGCTACAAGACATTGCTACCCTAACGGGCGGTACTGTGATTTCTGAAGAGATCGGTCTTGAGCTTGAAAAAGTGACCTTGGAAGATCTAGGCCAAGCGAAGCGCATCTCTATCACTAAAGAAAACACCACCATCATTGATGGTGCAGGTGAAGAGCAAGCTATTAAAGGTCGCGTTGCACAAATTCGTCAACAAATTGAAGACGCAACTTCAGATTACGACAAAGAAAAACTACAAGAACGCGTGGCCAAACTGGCAGGTGGCGTTGCAGTGATCAAAGTCGGTGCAACCACTGAAGTTGAAATGAAAGAGAAGAAAGATCGCGTAGAAGATGCACTGCATGCAACTCGCGCAGCCGTTGAAGAAGGCGTGGTTGCGGGTGGTGGTGTTGCACTGATCCGTGCGGCTGCTAAAGTTGCGGGCCTTGAAGGTGACAACGAAGAGCAAAACGTAGGTATTCGTGTTGCACTACGTGCGATGGAAGCACCCATTCGTCAAATCGTGAAAAACGCGGGCGAAGAGGATTCTGTTGTGGCTAACAATGTTCGCGCTGGTGAAGGTAACTATGGTTACAACGCTGCGACGGGTGAATATGGCGATATGATCGACATGGGTATTTTGGATCCAACCAAAGTGACTCGTAGTGCTCTACAGTTCGCAGCTTCAGTCGCGGGCCTCATGATCACCACAGAAGCTATGGTGACTGAGCTACCGAAGAAAGAAGCGGCAATGCCTGATATGGGCGGCATGGGCGGTATGGGAGGGATGATGTAATCATCCTCTCTCAATAAGAAACCGGAGCTTGCCTCCGGTTTTTTTTCGCATAATTAGCTCAATCCTGACGTTTGAGTGATCCGACTCTTCTAGACTTCGTCTCTTCACTGATCACAATTTGGTGATGATGTGAGTGAAATAGCGTGAACAAACCCAATATTAACGGTTTCATTGGTCAATGGAGATCTTTATGAAAAAAGTACTTTCAGCACTAGCCGTAGTGGCTGCGTTATCTTCTTCTGTTGCGATGGCTGGCACTCCAGTTATGTTTTCTTCCATTAATAACTTCAATGCGCCGGATGAAAATGCGGTATCAGGCGTTCGTGTTGCGGCTCTTTACGGTAAAGTGAATGAAGTTAAAGGCTTAGATCTCGCCGTTGTTGGATTATCTGAAACTGACTCTACGACGGGTGTAAATTTAGGTCTTTTAGGGGCATCGAAAGTCAATCAAGAGATGACCGGTGCTTCACTCGGTTTGTTAAACTGGAATACAGGGCAAACCGTGGGTGCTAACGTGGGTGTAGTGAATCTGACCAACAATGTACAAGGTGCTAACGTCAGTCTAGTGAACTACTCTGAAGGTAATACCATGGTTGATGTTGGTGCAGCAAACTTCTCTGATACATCGAAAGTGCAAGTGGGTTTGTTCAACAAAACCACAAAAATTGAAGGTGTTCAGGTTGGTCTAATTAACTGTGCGGATAACGGTTTCTTTAAGTGTTTTCCTATCATCAACTTTGCTAAATAGCCGATGAATTGAAATCGAAAGAGCAGCCTCAAGCTGCTCTTTTTTTCACCTTATGTACGACGACGAAAGCGTTGATGAACACCACGGCGCAAACTTTGAAAGCTATTTTCTACCTTATCCACGCCATACAACACACACAATGCTAATACCGTGACAATGATGGATTGCTGTAAGTAACCAAGACCGATCATCAATCCCAGTGATGCCAGTACCCAAATAACAGCGGCCGAGGTGACGCCATGGATTTTCCCATCTTGAGTCATCATCACGCCTGCGCCTAAAAAACCAACCCCAGTAATAATTTGTCCAAGCACGCGAGCTTGATCTAAGGTGTTAGGGGACAGTGATACTGCCATCGCTAGAAAGAGATAAGTCCCTGAGATAATTAATATTGATGTGCGAATGCCCACCGGTTTACCACGGGTTTGGCGTTCAACGCCAATCAGTAACCCATTGATAGCACAGCACAATAATGCAGACCAACTGAATGGACTAAGATCAAGAAATTGTCCGAGAGATTGCATGATGGTTTTCCCAAAAGTATGAAGGTAAGAGTTCGTTGATTGACACCGAACCGCTCTTTTGAAGTTCTGTAATTACTCAAGATGCAGATCGAGTGGCGTTTTACTGGCTCTGCCACCGATTTCTCGAGTTAGCTTAGCAACAAGATAGCCCGAGACTCGCTCAATGACACCTGCCATTATTTCTTTTGCTTTTTGATCACTAACAAAAAAGTGCGCTGCGCCTTGCACTTTATCCAGCACATGCAAGTAGTAAGGCAAAATCCCTGCATCAAATAACGTTTCGCTGAGCGCGACTTGCGCGTCAACGCTATCATTAACACCTTTTAACAATACACCCTGGTTGAGTAAGGTAACATTGATGGCGCGCAGACGACTCATCTGCTGTTTGAATTCTAGATTGATTTCATTGGCATGGTTAATGTGCGTCACCAAAATGACTTGTAAGCGAGTTTCACGCAGCAGATCACACAATGCATCGGTGATTCGAGCGGGGATCACCACGGGTAAGCGCGAGTGAATACGCAATCGTTTAATATGAGGCACGCTGCTGATTGCATCGATGAGCCAACGCAGTTCTTCATCTTTCGCCATTAACGGATCACCGCCCGATAAAATGACCTCATTGAGTTCGGGATGCGCGGCAATATAGTCGACACTTTGCTGCCACACCTGCTTTGAGCCTTTATTCTCTTGGTAGGGGAAATGACGACGAAAGCAGTAACGGCAGTTAATCGCACAACCACCTTTGACTATCATTAGCACTCGGTTGCGGTATTTATGCAGCAATCCCGGAATGGCATTGTTTTGCTCATCAAGCGGATCATTTGAGTACCCATCATGCCATTCAAACTCTTCATTGAGTGGCAAAACTTGACGCAACAGGGGATCGTAAGGGTTTCCTTTTTCCATGCGATCGACAAAACTTTGTGGCACCCGTAGTGCGAAGAGTTTGCGTGCGGCAAACCCGTTTTGCCAAAGGGCAGGATCAATCTCTAACTGCTGGAGAAGCTCGGCAGGGTTTGAGATCGCATTCGTTAATTGTTGAAGCCAGTTTTGCTCAACAGAATCAAGTTTTCGGGTTATTATATGCGGCATTGAATTTAACTCGAAGAATGGTAAGAGGAAAAAATGGCTACTGTTAGCACGAATGAATTTAAAGGCGGTCTCAAAATTATGCTTGATAATGAGCCTTGTGTCATTCTCGAAAATGAATATGTGAAACCAGGTAAAGGCCAAGCCTTCAACCGTGTCAAAATCCGTAAACTTCTTTCTGGCAAAGTGTTGGAAAAAACATTTAAGTCAGGTGATTCAGTAGAAACGGCTGACGTAATGGATATCGACCTTGATTATCTCTATAACGACGGCGAATTCTACCACTTTATGAATAATGAAACATTCGAGCAAATTGCGGCGGATAATAAAGCGGTGGGTGAAAGCGCAAAATGGCTAGTGGAAAACAACACCTGCATGTTGACGCTTTGGAACGGTAACCCAATTGCGGTAACGCCACCAAACTTTGTTGAACTTGAAGTGGCTGAAACTGATCCAGGCTTGAAAGGTGATACGCAAGGTACGGGTGGTAAACCCGCTACGTTGGTCACAGGTGCTGTGGTACGTGTGCCATTGTTCATCTCTATCGGTGAAGTGATCAAAGTGGATACCCGCTCTGGCGAATATGTAGGTCGAGTCAAATAATCACCTCAAGATAAGTAAGAAGGTCGCTCGGTTAGCGGCCTTTTTTATTGCTCCAAAGCTGAGTGAGTGCCGTAATAAAAAAGAGCTGCCGAGGCAGCTCTTTGATGTCATCACTTTTCTATCTTCAAATCATAAAGATAAAAACGACAGCGAGTGCGGAAATCAGCCCTGCAAACGCATAACAAGCGATTTTACCCACTAAACCGGTGTGGAATTTTAGGTCATGCATACCGTGGTGAACACGGTGCATGGCATGCCACATCGGTAAGGCTAATGTACCAATGATAAACAGTGCGCCGATGATGCTAGTCGCAAAACTCGAAACGCGTTCATAACTCATTGCTTCAGCATCGATAATGCCTAATGGTGCTAAAATACCCAACACGAGAATGGTGATCGGGGTAATCATCGCAAACCATGTTCCACCGGCACCAAACAGCCCCCACCAGATAGGTTCATCAGAACGTTTTGGCGTGCGATTTACCTTATAATTGTTGTTCATGACTATAAGCTCCTACACCACGATGAGAACAATCAGTGAGATAAACGCAACCGCAGCCCACTGAGTTAATACGATGATTTTCTTGTCGATTAGCTTACCTTTCAAGCGGATTGGCATCACTTGCGGCATCATGCTAAAGAAGGTTTGTGCATGCAGCAAACTCCCCGCCAACGCGACGATATTGATTGCGACCACAATTGGGTTTGCCATAAAGCTTAGCCAGCCTTCCCATGCTTCAGGGCCTTTAACCAAGCAGCCCAAGCCAAAGGTAAGGAATAAGGTAAAGAATATCAGTGGCAGTACCGTTGCTTCACGCAACATGTAGAAGCGGTAGAATGGGTGATCTTTCCACCAAGTGCGTGTCATTTCACGAACGTAAGGTTTACGGTTACTCATCCTTATCCCTCCACTTTCTTTGGTGAACCGTCAGGTTTTAGCATGGCAATCACGAAGTCCATTGAAGATTCAACTTTGCCTTGGTTGACGGCTGCCGCTGGATCAACGTGTTTTGGACACACTTCAGAGCAGTAACCAACAAAGGTACAACCCCAAGCACCGTTATCACCATTGATAAGCTTCATACGCTCGGCTTTACCATGGTCACGGCTATCTAAGTTGTAGCGGTGAGCAAGGGTTAATGCTGCTGGGCCAATAAACTCAGGGTTCAAACCGAACTGAGGGCAGGCCGCGTAGCAAAGACCGCAGTTAATACAACCAGCAAATTGTTTGTATTTGGCCATTTGCTCTGGCGTTTGTAAGTTGGTGCCATCTTCAGGTTTGCGATCGTTGCCAATGATGTAGGGTTTAATGGCTTCAAGACGCTCGATAAACGAAGTCATATCCACGATCAAATCTTTTTCAATTGGGAAGTTGGCTAAAGGTTCAATCTTCACGCCATTGGGGTAATCGCGCAGGAAGCTTTTACAAGCCAATTTAGGTACGCCATTGACCATCACACCACATGAACCGCAGATCGCCATACGGCAAGACCAGCGATAAGAGAGATCCTTATCGAGGTTATCTTTGATGTAGCCAATCGCGTCGAGCACTGACATGGTGTCATCAAAGGGAACTTCAAACGCTTGCAGGCGTGGCTTGGCATCTTTTTCTGGGTCGTAGCGCAAAATGTCTACTTTTTGAATGCGATTTGCTGACATTATTTTTGCTCCTCTGCGCTTTTCTCTTCTGCCGCTTTTTCCGCGGCGGCAGCCTGTTCTGCCGCTTCACCATAGAGACGAGCTTTCGGCTGAGATTTCGTGATCTTAACCGCGCTGTAGTCGATACTTGGAGCGGCATCTGGTTGATAGAAAGCTAAAGAGTGCTTGAGGTAGTTCACATCATCACGCTCAGTACAACCTTCGTCTAAACGCTGATGCGCACCGCGAGATTCTTTACGCAAGATAGCTGAGTGAACCATAGCTTCAGCCACTTCAAGGCCATAACCGACTTCGATAGCGTACAGAAGGTCGGTGTTGAACACTTTGCCTTTATCTTTAATGCTAATGTTCTTGTAGCGTGCTTTTAGCTCGGTGATTTTATCAATCGTCGCTTGCATTAAATCTTCTTGGCGGTAGATACCACAACCCGCTTCCATGGTGTGACCCATCTCAGTGCGAATGGTGGCCCAGTTTTCATCACCTTCTTGGTTCATTAACGCTGCAATACGCTCTTCTACGGCTTTGACTTGTTTGGCGATAGATTCATCGTTCCAACCTTTGAATTCCGCTGCGCGTTTCACTGCACTTTCACCCGCAACGCGGCCAAAGACCACAAATTCAGCTAACGAGTTAGAACCCAAACGGTTTGCACCATGCAAGCCAACCGAGGCACATTCGCCGACAGCAAACAGACCTTTGATGCGCGTTTCACATTGTCCATCCGTTTCGATACCACCCATGGTGTAGTGTACGGTTGGACGAATTGGGATCGGCTCTTTTGCTGGATCAACGTTGACGTAAGCTTTCGCTAGTTCACAGATGAACGGCAAACGCTCTTGTAAGTACTCTTCACCAAGGTGGCGAAGATCAAGCAGCACCACATCACCAAGCGGATGTTTGATGGTGTTGCCTTTTTGTTGTTCATGCCAGAAAGCTTGAGAAACTTTGTCGCGAGGACCGAGTTCCATGTATTTGTTTTTAGGCTGACCCACCGGAGTTTCTGGGCCCATACCGTAATCTTGCAGATAACGATAGCCATTTTTATTGACGATGATACCACCTTCACCGCGGCAGCCTTCCGTCATCAAAATACCCGTGCCAGGTAGGCCAGTTGGGTGGTATTGCACGAACTCCATATCGCGTAGAGGGACGCCATGACGATAAGCCATTGCCATACCATCGCCAGTTACAATGCCGCCGTTGGTGTTGCAGTGGTACACACGGCCCGCGCCACCAGTGGCTAATACCACAGATTTTGCTTTGATGGTTACTAGCTCACCTTCGGACATATGAATCGCGATAAGCCCTTGAACTTCGCCATCTTCAACAAGTAGATCCACCACGAAATACTCATCAAATCGATTGATTTGTGGGTACTTCATTGAAGTTTGGAAGAGGGTGTGAAGCATGTGGAAGCCTGTTTTGTCAGCCGCAAACCAAGTACGTTCGACTTTCATGCCACCAAAACGGCGTACGTTGACTTCGCCATTTTCTTTACGGCTCCATGGGCAACCCCACTGTTCCATTTGCACCATCTCGCGGGTCGAGTTGGCCACAAAATATTCAACAACATCCTGTTCACATAGCCAATCTCCCCCACCAACGGTATCGTTGAAGTGGTTGTCAAGGCTATCTTCTTCCTTGATAACTGCTGCTGAGCCTCCTTCCGCTGCAACCGTATGAGATCGCATAGGATAAACTTTAGAAATCAGAGCAACTTCTAAATCAGGGTTTGCTTCAGCGGCTGCAATTGCAGTGCGAAGACCAGCGCCGCCTGCGCCGATGACTGCGATATCTGTGGTGATAATTTGCACAGTTATCCTCCGGTGTGTGATGCGGAAAATCCGCTTGTTATAGTTAAAGGTTCGTAAGCCTTAAGTGGTACGGGTAGTGTAGAAGAGCTGTGTAAGGAAAAAATTGATTCTGTTAGGTTTTTGCTTCGGAAGTGCAAGCGCGAGCATACTTATTTTTCTTTGTGTGATAATAATCACGTTAGAATTTGGAATTGCGCTTTAAGTCAGTAAAATTCATATCATCCAAACTTATGTGTGCCAGAACATGAATAGAAAAAACTGGATGCCAACCGCATCAATACCACAACTCAAACAGCGTGCTCAGTTACTCAAGCAGATCCGCCATTTCTTTGAACTACGAGATGTATTGGAAGTCGATACACCAGCCATGAGTCATGCCACGGTAACCGACATTCATTTGCAAACCTTCCAAACCCAATTTGTTGGCCCAGGGTATGCTGATGGCCGTCAACTCTATTTAATGACCAGCCCAGAGTTTCATATGAAACGACTTTTGGCGGCGGGGAGTGGTTCGATTTATCAGATCAATAAAGCGTTTCGCAACGAGGAAAATGGCCGCTATCACAACCCAGAATTTACGATGTTAGAGTGGTATCGGGTTGGTTTTACTCACCATGATTTAATGGATGAGATGGATCAATTGCTGCAACTTATTTTGCAGTGTGGAGCGGCGCAGAAGATGAGCTACCAACAAGCATTTTTGCAGGTACTTGGGGTTTGTCCGTTAGAAGGCTCAATGGACGAGTTAAAAGCGGCTGCGAGCCGATTAGGTCTAAGTGACATTGCTGAGCCAGAAGAGGATAGAGATATCTTACTGCAACTGCTATTTAGTGTCGGTGTTGAGGCGGAAATTGGTCAACAGGTACCGGTTTTTGTTTACGATTTTCCTGCATCACAAGCGGCACTAGCTAAGATTAACCCGCAAGATCATCGTGTTGCGGATCGCTTTGAGGTCTATTTCAAAGGGATTGAACTTGCGAATGGTTTTCATGAGCTGGACAACCCACAAGAGCAACTGGCTCGTTTTGAAGCGGATAACCAAAAGCGTAAAACGATGGGGCTGGTCGAACAGCCGATTGACTACCACTTGATAGCGGCGTTAGAGGCTGGCTTACCTGAATGTTCAGGAGTGGCGCTTGGTATTGATCGCTTGATTATGCTGGCGTTAGGCCAAGATCATATTGATAACGTGACGGCTTTTCCTTTTCCGATAGCTTAAGCTTTTAAGCTGATGTGGATTGCGCGCTTGTAGTGCGATGAGCGCGCTGAAAAACGGCAACAGTTTCTTATTATGCAATGTAAGCCCTCGCGTCTGGCTGACAACCTCGTTATACTCCTTGTCTGATTTTAAGCCCACATTGCAAGAGCACAGAATATGCAAGAGTACATCGAATTTTTCCAACACAATATGATTCTATCTTTGGCATGGGTAGGTATTCTCGTCGCCTTAATCATGAGCATCGTGAAATCAACCACGGCAGCCTATAAAGAGATCACCGCTTCACAAACGACGCTTTTAATGAATCGTGAAAACGGTGTTGTTGTCGATATCCGCACGAAAGATGAATTTAAAAAAGGCCATATTACCGATGCGGTTCACATTTTACCGTCAGATATTAAATCCGGTAACTTGGCTAGCCTTGAAAAGCACAAGTCTGACCCAATCATTGTGGTATGTAAAACGGGTCAAACCGCGCAAGAGAGTGCCAACCTGCTTGCTAAAGCTGGGTTTGAGAATGTGAATTTACTGAAAAATGGTCTTGTAGCTTGGAATGAAGCGAACTTGCCATTGGTTCGTGGCAATAAATAATTCACTGATCGCGGTTATCTTGAACTGAGTGTGCTGGCTGAAAAGCCAGCATTTGATGCTAAGAGTTGTGATGTTTTCCACGTAATCGTGAGCTCATCTAGTCATTCGAAATCAGCTCGGTTAGTCTAAAAGCAACACTGAATTTGTAAGTATTTAAGGATTTAATCATGGCTGAAGCCGCACAACAAACAGCACAACAAAATTTCGCAATTCAACGTATCTTTCTAAAAGATGTCTCTTTTGAAGCGCCAAACTCACCTGTTATGTTCCAAAAAGAGTGGAATCCAGATGTGAAGTTGGATCTTGACACTCAAAGTCGTGATCTGGGTGAGGGTGTGTATGAAGTCGTATTACGCCTAACGGTGACAGTGAAAAACGCGGAAGAAATCGCGTTCTTATGCGAAGTGCAACAAGGTGGTATTTTTACTGCTGAAAAAATGGAAGCGGGTCAACTTGCTCATTGTTTAGGTGCATTCTGCCCGAACATTCTGTTCCCATATGCACGTGAAACAATTTCTAGCTTAGTTGTTAAAGGGACATTCCCACAACTTAACCTTGCACCAGTGAACTTTGATGCATTGTTCATGAACTACCTACAACAACAAGCGACTCAAGGCGAGCAAGCAGAAGCTTAATCGTTAATGACGTGAGATCATTAACGTTGGCGTTCCACGTCAGACTTTGATGATAAAAAATGCACAAAGCATCCCAGATAATGATGGTGCGTTGTGCATTTTTTGTTTATTTCGAATGCCAATACCTCCGTTCCTTGCTACTCCGTATTGAAAGCTGTATCGGAAGGAATTTAGGTATAACATGACAACACGAATAGCAATGGACGAAACAATGACAGATCCTAACAGTATTTACGGTAAAGCGATCACCATGACAGTAGTTGGTGCGGGTTCTTACGGCACATCTCTGGCGATTTCTTTAGCACGTAACGGTGCTAATGTTGTCCTTTGGGGACACGATGCTAAGCATATGGCTCGTCTTGACGCTGATCGTGCTAACCAAGAATTTTTACCCGGTATTGATTTTCCCGATTCGCTGATTGTGGAAACCGATTTGAAAAAAGCGGTACAAGCGAGCCGCGATTTGTTGGTTGTAGTTCCGAGCCACGTATTTGGCCTTGTTATGAAGAGTTTAAAGCCTCACTTACGTGATGATTCCCGTATTTGTTGGGCAACCAAAGGGCTTGAACCTGAAACGGGCCGGTTACTGATGGATGTGGCCTATGACACCATTGGCGAGCGCTATTCATTGGCAGTGTTATCTGGGCCGACTTTTGCTAAAGAGCTGGCGATGGGAATGCCTACCGCAATTTCTGTTGCCTCGCCTGACGCGCAGTTTGTCGAAGATCTGCAAGGCAAAATTCACTGCAGCAAAACTTTCCGCGTTTACGCCAATAGTGATTTTATTGGCATGCAGCTAGGTGGTGCGGTGAAAAACGTGATTGCGATTGGCGCTGGCATGTCCGATGGGATTGGCTTTGGTGCGAATGCGCGTACTGCATTGATTACGCGCGGTCTGGCCGAAATGTGCCGTTTGGGTGCAGCGTTAGGTGCTCAGCCTGAAACCTTTATGGGGATGGCTGGATTGGGTGACTTAGTGCTCACTTGTACCGATAACCAATCACGTAACCGTCGCTTTGGTTTGGCGTTGGGACAAGGGAAAGACGTGGATACGGCGCAGCAAGAAATTGGCCAAGTGGTTGAAGGTTATCGCAACACCAAAGAGGTGTGGTTATTAGCGGCGCGCATGGAGGTTGAAATGCCAATAGTTGATCAAATCTATCAAGTGCTGTATCAAGGAAAAGATGCGCGTGTTGCAGCACAAGATTTGCTGGCTCGTGATAAAAAAGCAGAACGCTAATTCATTGCTCATGATTAGGCACAAAGCCTATTAGCAATCTACATTGACGCTCTAGAGATTGGATGAGGAAGGGTGATCAACCAACGATGAAACATTGCGAAAAACTCAAAGTGTGGCAAGCCATAGTCAAAGAGGCGCGCGAGCAGTCAGAACAAGAACCGATGCTGGCAAGTTTTTATCATGCCACTATTATTAAGCATGATAGTTTAAGCTCGGCCTTGAGCTACATTCTTGCCAATAAGCTGAATACGGCCTCAATGCCAGCGATGGCGGTGCGTGAAGTGGTCGAAGAGGCATTTGCCGCAGACCCCAGCATTATGGAAGCGGCGGCGTGTGACATCTGCGCGACTGTCAATCGCGACCCCGCAGTATCTATGTTTTCAATGCCTCTACTTTATCTCAAGGGCTACCATGCCTTACAAGGCTATCGCGTCGCGAACTGGTTATGGAAGCAAGGTCGAGTGGCGTTGGCTACCTATTTTCAAAACCAAATTTCGGTAGCTTGCCAAGTGGACATCCATCCTGCTGCACGTATTGGCCGCGGTATCATGCTTGACCATGCTACGGGCATTGTGATCGGTGAAACCGCAGTGGTGGAGAATGATGTCTCTATTTTACAAGATGTAACGCTAGGTGGAACGGGTAAAGAGTGCGGCGATCGCCACCCGAAAATTCGTGAAGGCGTGATGATTGGCGCGGGTGCCAAAATTCTCGGTAATATTGAAGTGGGCGAAGGGGCGAAAATTGGTTCTTGTTCGGTGGTATTGCAAGCGGTGCCTCCGCACACTACCGTCGCTGGAGTGCCAGCCAAAATTGTCGGTCGTCCGCAAACCGATAAGCCTTCGTTAGATATGGACCAACAATTTAATGGCCGCTCTCAAAGTTTCATTGCCGGTGATGGTATTTGATTTGGTCGCGGAAAACAAAAAGGGTGATGCTCACAGAGCATCACCCTTTTTTATGGTTGGCATTAAGCCATTGCATCGAGTTCAGCAAGCACTTCTTCAGCCCAATCAACCCACGCTTGGCGAACCAGTAGGTTGCGGCGTAGTGTTAGACGCTCAAGGCGCTGTAGCTTATCGAGGGTAGCTGGTGTTGCATAGTACGCAGACTCAATCTCTTTGTAGTGAGCAACCAGTTTTTTCGATTCTTCAACCAATTCACCCAGTTGAATTCGGTAAGGTGTTGCTGGTTGTACCGCGCAAGCGATCAATTTAGCGCTAAATTCATCACGTACGGTTGGGTGAGCTGTAGGTTGGTCAAACCATTCACCTAAAGCGCTGCGACCTGCATCGGTGATGGAGTAAACTTTACGATCTGGCTTGCCATCTTGCGGTTCTAATACACAAGTGACTAGGCCTTGTTGACCCATTTTATTCAGTTCGCGGTAAACTTGTTGGTGGCTGGCTTTCCAAAAATAGCCAATGCTCGAAGAGAACTCTTTTGTGATGTCGTACCCTGTGGCATCGCGAGTGCTCAAAACAGTGAGGATAACGTGTGGTAATGACATGTCTTTAATCCAAATGGTTAATAAACTCAAAAACAACTTGCTCAAACTCGTGTTGTGCTTCTGATGGCATCAATCATGAATGAGTTTAAGCAACACCCACCGTTCTATTGACGGAGTGGGTTGTGTCACCTTAAAAAGCCGTTTATCACCTAGGATTATATGCGTGACGCATATCGACCTGCGATTTGTTATGTTTGTATGCTACCGCAGAGGAGCAGTAGTATATCTAAATAATAAGCATAAAGTAGAATACTTTGTTAGTTTAGCTTAAAAAACTGATAATATGCTCAATAATTTTTGTGATTTAAAATAAAAAGCCGCGCAGAGGCGGCCTTTTAGCTAGTTTGTGAAACAAAATG
>NZ_NDIO01000171.1:0-20708 GCF_002241085.1 Vibrio sp. V03_P4A6T147 | reverse complement strand
GACTGAAGAAGGGTATGATGTTGCGAAGAAAGGGGTTGCTGCGTTTATTGAGAATCTCATCGGTTCGAATCAAACGGAAGAGCCGGTTAACAAATCACTCGTTGATCAAATGCTGGTTGAGCTTGATAAGAAAATCAGTGCTCAAATGGATGAGATTTTGCACGAAGAGCGTTTCCAGCAGATGGAATCGTCATGGCGTGGTTTGAAACTGTTTATTGACCGTACCGATTTTCGTGAAAACAACAAGGTCGATTTGTTGCATGTAACGAAAGGCGAGTTGCTTGAAGACTTTGAATTTGCACCAGAAACGACGCAATCCGGTCTTTATAAGCACGTTTATTCTTCTGGTTATGGCCAATTTGGTGGTGAGCCGACTGGCGCTATCATCGGTAACTTTGCTTTCACGCCATCAACCCCTGACATGAAGCTACTGCAATACATGGGTGCACTTGGTGCGATGGCTCATGCTCCATTCATTTCTAGTGTAGGCCCTGAGTTTTTTGGTATCGATTCTTTTGAAGAGCTACCAAATATCAAGGATCTTAAGTCAACATTTGAAAGCCCTAAATACACTAAATGGCGTTCTCTACGTGAATCAGAAGATGCGCGTTACCTTGGCTTGACTGCGCCTCGTTTCTTGTTGCGCGTACCTTATGATCCAACAGAAAACCCAATTAAATCATTTAATTATGTGGAAAGTGTCAGCGCTTCACACGAACACTATCTATGGGGTAACACCGCGTTTGCTTTCGCTACTCGTTTAACCGATAGCTTTGCCAAGTACCGTTGGTGTCCAAACATCATTGGCCCACAAAGTGGCGGTGCGGTTGAAGATCTGCCAGTACACGTGTTTGAATCGATGGGTGCACTGCAAAGTAAGATCCCAACTGAAGTGTTGGTGACTGACCGTAAAGAGTTTGAATTAGCAGAAGAAGGTTTCATTGCTTTAACCATGCGCAAAGGCAGTGATAACGCCGCATTCTTCTCTGCAAACTCGATCCAAAAGCCAAAAATATTCCCGAATACCAAAGAAGGCAAAGAAGCAGAAACCAACTACAAGTTGGGTACGCAACTGCCATATATGATGATCATCAATCGCCTTGCACACTACGTCAAAGTGCTACAGCGTGAGCAAATTGGTGCTTGGAAAGAGCGTCAAGATCTTGAACGCGAGCTTAATGGTTGGATCAAACAGTACGTGGCTGACCAAGAAAATCCACCAGCAGACGTACGTAGCCGTCGTCCTCTTCGTGCTGCAAAAATCGAAGTCATGGATGTTGAAGGTGAACCTGGTTGGTATCAGGTCTCTCTCTCTGTTCGTCCTCACTTTAAGTACATGGGCGCGAACTTTGAATTGTCATTGGTTGGTCGATTAGATCAAGCATAACCATGACTTATATTGCACCTGAAGAGAGTGCATTTGGTGTCGGCTTCTTTGAACGTTTAGAAGCTGGCACCAAGCCTATGTCTTTGACCCAAGGGCCAAATGCATGGGATGTGCTCCAATCAATCAAACGCAATGTTTCCAATATTTTGAATACTCGCATGGGTGAGGCACAAAGTGCTCCAACGTTAGGTTTAGTGGATTTTAACGATGCAACGTTAGAAACCTTAGACTTATCGCTGCGGATTAAGCTTGCGATACAAAGCTGCTTAGATGTGTATGAGCCCCGTTTACGAAATATTGTGATTCGATCCGAGTCGGACGTGTTTAGCCCTTTGATGCTGCGCTTCCATATTGTGGCCGAAATAAACAGTGATGCGTTACATGAGAAAGTGCAGTTCAACCTGCTACTGGATCAAAACCGAAAGTACCGAGTGTATTAGAAAATTATGGCTCAAGATAAGTACTTCAGAGAAGAGCTTGCTTTCCTTAAAGAACAAGGAAAGCATTTCACTGAAATTCATCCTCAACTCTCTCGCTTTTTACACGGTAAAACGACGGATCCTGATGTCGAGCGTTTATTGGAAGGATTCGCCTTTCTCACCGCTCGCTTGCGCGAAAAAGTTGAAGATGAATTTCCTGAGCTAACGCACTCCATCATCAACATGCTATGGCCAAACTACTTACGTCCTGTGCCAAGCATGAGTATTGTCTCGTTCACACCGGATAAAAGTGTCAGTGATAAGCAGCAAATCGTTCGTGGCACTCAGCTCGATAGCAAGCCTGTTTTCGGCACCAAATGTCACTTTAGAACCTGTCGTGACGTGCAGATTTACCCACTGAAATGTACTGACGTCACTGCGCAACATACTAGAGAAGCGACCATCATCGAAGTGTCGCTTAATATGCTGGGTGAGATAAGCGTCGGTGATGCGCATCTTGATGATCTGCGCTTTTACTTAGGTGGTGATAAATACAGCTCACAAATGCTCTATTTATGGCTCAACCACTACCTCGATAAGATTTCTGTTGAAGTCGCGGGGGTAGAATTTACGCTGCCGCGCAATAGCTTCCAAACGGTCGGATTTGATAGCGAGCAGTCGCTTTTGCCCTATCCTTCCAATGTGTATGAAGGTTATCGCGTTTTGCAGGAATACTTGTCGTTTCCTGAAGCATTTCATTTTGTTGATATTACCCGTCTGGCTAGCGTAGTGCCGAAATCAGTGCATGGTGCGTTCAAACTGAAAATCAGTTTTTCGAAAACCCTGCCAGCGGACGTTCGAGTGCGTCAGGATAATTTCCAGTTGTACTGCACCCCTGTCATTAATTTGTTTGAACATGATGCCGATCCGATCGATTTAACGGGCAAGCGTTCAGAGTATCGCATTATCCCCTCTAGTCGTTACCCTTCTCACTATGAAGTGTTCAGCGTTGACGGCGTGTTCGGTTGGCAAGACAAAACTCAAGCCAGCCAACGAATTCGGGGTGAAAAACGTGTCTATTCAGCATTTGAAAGTTTTCAGCATGAAGTGGAGCGGGTTCGAAATCGTGAAGCGCTCTACTACCGCACACGAGTGAGAGACAGTATCCGTGGCGATGGATTTGATAATTTCATCTCTTTCATTCGCGGGGATGAAACGCAATCCATGCATGTCGATGAAGCCATCTCGCTCAAACTCACCTGCACCAATCGCTTATTACCGCTCGAACTCGGTGTCGGTGACATTTGTGAGCCGACAGACAGCTCGCCCCCCTTTGCCACTTTCAGCAATATTACCGTGCCTTCACAATCTCTGCGCCCAGTACTGGATGGCAGTCTATTGTGGGTATTGATTTCTAACTTATCGCTGAATTATTTATCGCTGCTGTCCAAAGATGCCTTAAGCAGTGTGTTGCGAGCTTACGATTTCAGAGCCTTGGTGGATCGCCAAGCGGAGCGTGTTGCGCGTTTGCGTCTTGAAGGGATCCAAAAAATTGAGTCGCAACCCGTGGATAAAATATTGCGCGGTTTGCCAGTGCGAGGGCTGCAATCGACGATTCATATTGATCAAAACTGTTTTGGTTCAGAAGGGGAGCTTTACCTCTTTGGCACAGTGCTTAGCCACTTTTTTGCCCTCTATGCCAGCATCAATTCGTTTCATGAGCTGATCGTTATTAACTCGTCCAATCAAGAGAAGTACACATGGGGAACACAGACAGGAATGCAGCCATTGATCTAGAGATGGCTGCGGCGGCTGTGCCGGAGCCTCTACTGGGTTTACCAAGCGATGTACGAACGTACAACTTCTACCAGTTGGTGGAACTGCTGCAAAAACTTAATGCGTTTAATCCTGAATCAGAAGATTGGGAGCGGACATGCCAGTTGGTATTCAGTGCCAACCCAAGTTTAGGCTTTGCACCAGCAGACGTAACGGATTTACGTGAGTTCGCGGATGAGCGCCTGATCTTACAAACCAATTTTTTTGGATTAACTGGGGCGCAGTCACCGTTGCCTGGTTTTATTTTGCAGCAATTGGTCGAAGAAGATCCCGGTGGTTTCAAGCGGCCCTTTTTAGATTTTTTCAATAACCGGTTGATTAACCTTGTGTATCGCGTATGGCGAAAGTATCGCTATTACGTCCGTTTTCAAGCGGGTGCGCAGGATCAATTTTCATCACAGCTGTTTGCTTTAGTCGGTTTGGGTGATGCGGACTTGCGCGGCGAAACACCGATAAATTGGTGCAAGATGCTGGCTTATGCGGGCACTTTGGCTGGCCGAAGTCGTTCACCGCAAGTGGTGTCTGGCATCATCGCGCACTGCTTTGATCTACAAGAAGTCAGTATTCGCCAGTGGGTTCGACGTAAAGTCCGGATAGAGCCTTATCAGCAGTTTTGCTTAGGTAAGCAGAATGGTGAGCTTGGGATCAACAGCATGTTGGGTGAGTCAGTTATGGACTGTAACGGTAAGTTTGTTATCTGTATCAAAAACTTAACTCGAGAACGATTTGCCGATTTTTTGCCATCAGGCAAAGAACATCAACCGCTGTGTAAGTTGGTGGAGTTTATTTTACGAGAGCAGATGGCTTACGACCTTGAGCTGACCATGCACGAGAGCGAGGCTCCAGTGATGAGTTTATGCCATGACAGTGGTGTGGCTTTGGGTTGGTCATCATTTTTAGGGCGCGATTTGGCGGACAAAAGCGTGCTTATACAAGTAAGGCAATAGCGATATGCAGAAGAAGCAAACGCTTTCAATGGTAGTGACGAATGTGCAACTACTGGAATCAGGATTATCTGCACAAGCGATGTTTAATGTGCAAGGCGGTGTGATTGGCTCTGCAAGTGATGCGCATTGGCAGCTTCGTGACGGTAAAGGGAAAATTCAAAATCATCACTGTTCAATCCGTGTGATTGATGGTGCGTTTTGCATTCAAGATCTGGTTGGTAATACCTATGTTAATGGTTCCCATAAGCCGTTAGGGCAAGGTGCTTCGGCTAAGTTGGAGCATAAAGATGAGGTGGCCATTGGACCTTACCAAATTCGTGTCATTTTTGGTCAAGTGGGTGAAGACGATTCTCTGATTAATGGCTCTTTGGATCAGCTGTTTGCTAAAGAGGGGCTCGATCTACTCAAAGATGGTCCATTGGATGATATCAGCCGCGACGAGGATGAACCAGAGTCGAGTTCAATGGACCCTATCGCCGCTTTAGATGATTTATTGCAAGGCATTAAACAAGAAGAGTCGTTGCTTGAAGAGACGGAAAAACCACTCGCGCAAGCACAACATTCATTAGTGCCAGAATACGATAGCCAGCAGTCGCAACTGCAGTTTACGCCTCAAGCTGACAGCGAGTATGAGATGACGTCATCGATTCGATTAAAGAAAATTCTCGGTTTTGGCAAAACCTCCACCGATTTATCACCAATTCCGGCTGTTGAGCACCATGAGACTGCGCAACCACCGACTCATTTGAACATTAATAACAGTATTTACAACGTACCTGAGGGCTTAGCGATGGACGATAAAGTATTAGATCTACTTGAGGAAGAAGTGGCGAGAAGCTATCACCCTCACTCCGAGCAACACAACAGCTCGTCAAACAATGCATCACACTTATTGACCGGCCCCATGCTCACCGGGCTAGGTGTTGACGTTGGCAATAGCCACGATATGGCGAAAATGCACATGCTTTCAGAAGAGCTTGGGCAATCGTTGCAAGCGTGTGTGCAAGGTTTGCTTGAGCTTCACCAGCAAGTGAGTGAAGGGCGTTTTGGTATGATGAATCGTAACTTGCAACCGATTGAAGATAACCCACTTCGCTTGGGGCTATCATACGAAGAAACCATTCGTACTCTGTATGATGCTGATAAAAGTGTGGTGCACTTGTCTGCCCCAGCGGCGATTGCCGAAAGCCTAAAAAATGTGCGCGACCATAACGAAGCAATGCAGCACGCCACTAGCGAAGCCCTAAATCAGATTCTTAATGCCTTTTCTCCTCAAGTGCTACTGCGCCGTTTCCAACATTACAAGCGCAATAGTGATACACAGAACCACTCTTCAGATGCTTGGGCGTGGGAGATGTATTGCCACTACTACCAAGAGCTCACTTCTAATCGCCAAAAAGGATTTGAGAAACTGTTTTGGGAAATTTTCGAGCAGTCTTACGACAAGAAAATTCGTGAAAAACAGCTGGAGCTATAACGGTGAACAAGCGGTCTTTTGTCCTGCTGATGCTACTGACGGTATTAACCGCCTGTAGCTCATCAGAAAAGTATGAGCCAGCCACACAGCCGACCAAGGTAACGTTCAGTCTCGTTAGTGATGAAGGTACTAACCCTAATATTTGGGGTGAAGCGTCGCCGATAGAGGTTCAAGTGTTTGAGCTCAAAGATGATTCGATGTTTATGTCTGCCGATTATGACCAAGTAAAGGCAGACTACAAAAAAGCGTTACGCAGCAATTTTATCGCCAATTACGATTATGTAATGACACCAGGCCAGTTTAAGTTTGTGAACGCGTTCGAGATTGATGAAGGCACGAACTACATTGGGGTCATGGCGCATTTTGCTGAACCTGAGCTGAGTGAATGGAAAAAGGCCGTCAAAGTGCTTAACAAAGGTAGGGAATACCATCTTTTGATGTATTTCAAAGACTACGATGTAAAACTGGAAAGGGTGGAGTAACAAGATGTTTGCGCGTAATCGTGTCATTTGGAATGAAGGTCTATTCATTAAACCGCAGCATTTCCAGCAGCAGCAACGCTATTTTGAATATCATATTGATGAACGCATCTCATCAGTCAGTGGCTACCTTTACGGAGTATCAGAGTTATCACTTAACCCTGAATATCTCTCTTTTGGTCGTATCGCGATCGAACGTGCGGTCGGCATTATGCCTGATGGAACCGTTTTCCGTATTCCTCAGGAAGATGTGTTGCCAGATGCGCTCGAGATTGCCGATGCTTCGCTTGCAAACCAGTTGGTCTATTTAGCGGTGCCACTTCGCAGTGAATCGTTAATGGAGATTAACTGGCCTGAAGAGCGTGGAACCGGGCGTTACTTAAGCAATCGTTTAGAAGTGCGTGATGTGCATACCGTGCGCGGTGACACCACGACGCTAGATGTCTCACCTGTTCGTGTGCAGTTGATGCTTGAAAAAGAAGACAGAAGCTCTTACGCCTCAATTGCGATCGCTCGTATTTTAGAAAAACGTCCTGATGGCAGTGTCGTACTCGATCCGGATTTTATTCCGTGCCATCTTAATGTTGCGAGCAATGCGGCTTTGCACCGTTTTATTAACGAAATCTCTGGGTTAATGCGCGAACGTGCCAAAAACATTGCTCAACGTATCAGCTCTCCCTCTCAAGGCGGGGTCGCGGATGTGTCTGATTTTATGCTGTTGCAAGCCCTGAATCGCTTACAACCCCAGATGCAACACTTGGCAGAGCTACGCAGTTTGCACCCGGAACGTTTATTTGAGTGCCTGTCATGCGTATGTGGAGAATTGGCTACATTTACCGATGAAAGTCGTTTACCACCGAGCATCCCGAGCTACAACCATGAAATGCCGACCCACTCTTTTGGGCCGCTGATCCGCAACTTAAGACAGAGCCTAAGTATCGTGCTTGAGCCTAGAGCGGTCTCGATTCAGTTGGATAAACGTAAGTACGGTCTGATGGTTGCCCCAATCCACGACCCTCAACTGGTTGAAAGCGCAGAATTCATCATCGCGGTGAAAGCACGCATGCCATTAGATGAACTGCGTCGTCTCTTTACTCAGCAGACCAAAGTATCGTCAGTGGAGAAAATCCGCGAGCTCATTTCACTGCAATTACCGGGCATTCCAATTACACCGTTACCAGTGGCACCAAGGCAGTTGCCTTACCACGCCGGTTATACCTATTACCAATTGGATAAAACCAGCTCAGCATGGTCGATGTTAGGTCGCTCAAGTGGTTTTGCTTTCCATGTCGCGGGTGCGTTTGAAGATCTTGACCTGCAATTCTGGGCGATTAGGAGCTGATGATGGCAATTGATAAAAAAAACACCCAATACAGCGGTCTGCTTTTTGACAGCGTCGAGCAGATCAACCACGACCAAGATTACTGGTTTCAACTGCGTGGTGATAACCCTAATGTTTTGATTGATGCTGCTACCCCTCTGTTTGGTTTGTCGCTGCGGGTACGCAGCTTGTCAGAGTGCGACAACATTGAGCAGATCTACAAACAGACGGTGGAAGAGATTAAAGCGATTGAAATCGAGCTTGCCGAGCAAGGGTTTGAGCATGCGATTTTGATGGCTTATCGCTACATTCTGTGTGCGTTTTTGGATGAAGCCGTCATGGGAACCGAGTGGGGTGCATCCAGTGTGTGGGCTGAACATTCTATGCTGTCTCGTTTCCACAGTGAGACTTGGGGCGGCGAAAAAGTGTTTACCATCTTAAGTCGCTTGGAAGGTGAACCTAAACGTTATCGCGCGTTGCTAGAGTTTATCTATCAATGCCTAGTGTTAGGTTTTGAAGGTAAATACCGTGTGATGGAAAGCGGCCACAACGAGCGTGAAAAGGTGATCAGTCGTTTACATGACACCGTCAGTTCGTTGGATGAAAACGAGCCGAAGGAACTGACCTCCGCCACGGACCATGTGGTGAAATCAAAATATAAGTTAAGCAGGCAGTTACCGGTTTGGTCAGTACTGCTTGGTTTTGTCATTATTTGGGTCGGTGTGTTTTTAGGCTATTCCTATTTACTGCACAGCCAATCGGCAGACGTATTAAACCAATTGAACCAAATACTCTAATTATAAAAGGCTAGGTGATTGTAGTGATCCGTATTGAATTACCCACATTAATTTCAAAACTCAATGAACAGAGTAAGCTAGCCCTAGAGCAAGCCGCTTCATTATGTATTGAACGTCAGCACCCAGAAGTGACCTATGAGCACTTCTTACATGTGTTGCTAGAGAACCCACTTTCGGATGTGCGTGTGATAGCTAAGCACGCTAACTTAGATGTGGAAACCGTAAAACAAGCCATCAGTGCAAGTTACGCTCGTGAACAAGTGTTAGATACCTATCCAGCATTCTCGCCACTGTTGGTTGAGCTATTGCAGGAAGCTTGGTTGCTTTCTACCACTGAGCTGAATCAGAATCAGCTTCGTTCGGGTGTGGTGTTTTTAGCCGCGTTGATGCGCGCTGATCGTTACCTACCACTTAAACTAATCCGTCTTTTTGAACACATCAACAAAGAGAGCCTAAACAAAGGGTTTGATACGCTGTTGCAAGACTCTTCCGAGTCGGCGGTTGAAAAAAGCAAAGTGGGTTCTCAAGCTCCTGCCGCGCTGGATGCAGCGTCATCTTCGCCACTGCATAAATACTGCACCAATGTCACGGCGCAAGCGCGTAACGGCGAACTGGACCCAGTATTGTGTCGTGAAAACGAACTCAATTTGATGATCGACATCTTGTGTCGTCGTCGTAAAAACAACCCCATCGTTGTGGGAGACGCTGGTGTCGGTAAAAGCGCCATGATTGAAGGGCTTGCATTGCGCGTCGTTGCGGGCAATGTGCCGACACAGCTGCAAAATGTAGAGTTGTGCTCACTCGATCTAGGCTTGTTGCAAGCGGGTGCTTCAGTCAAAGGTGAATTTGAAAAACGTCTTAAAGGCGTGATTGACGCGATCAAAACCTCGCCTAAACCGATCATTTTGTTTATCGATGAAGCGCACACTTTAATTGGTTCTGGCAACCAAGAGGGTGGTAGTGATGCGGCCAACTTGCTAAAGCCAGCTCTTGCGCGAGGCGAGCTCAGTACTGTCGCAGCCACCACATGGAAAGAGTACAAAAAGTATTTTGAAAAAGATCCTGCGCTGACTCGTCGTTTCCAGTTAGTGAAATTAGAAGAGCCGAGCATCAGCCAAGCAGTAGATATTCTGCGTGGCTTGAATCGTGTTTACGAAAAAGCCCATAACGTATTGATTACTGATGATGCATTGAAAGCCGCCGCCGAGCTTTCAGCGCGTTACATTTCAGGTAGACAACTGCCGGATAAAGCGATTGATGTGTTGGATACTGCTTGCGCGCGTATTGCAATTAATATCACCACACCGCCGAAGCGCTTAGCGCAACTAGAGACAGCTTGCCATCAACGTCAACTTGAAATTGATATGCTTGAGCGTGCTCAATATTTAGGTCAAGTGGTTGATTCGCATCGCTTGGATGAGCTATGTAGCCAAGAAGTGGCCGATGAAGCTGAAAAAGCGGCCTTGACTCAAAGCTGGCAAGAGCAAAAAGCGATCATTGAGCGCATTATTATCCTACGCGATCAGCTCTTAGATGGCGCTGAGGATCATGGTGAGCAGACCCAAGTTGAGCGCGATGAGTTACTTGTTCAATTGCAGGAGCAATATCGAGCTTTAGAAGAGATCCCTCATAATGATCGCCTCATGCATCCACAAGTCGATGCTCAGCAAATAGCGGAAGTGATTGCGGACTGGACGGGCGTGCCCGTTGACCAAATGAACAGCGATGAGCTGCATAAAATCACCCACCTAACGGCTATTTTAGGTGAGACAATCAAAGGGCAAGATACTGCGATTGAGCGTGTTCACCGTAACTTATTAACGGCGCGCGCGGATTTGCGCCGTCCGGGGCGTCCAAAAGGTTCCTTCCTACTCGTGGGTCCAAGTGGCGTTGGTAAAACCGAAACGGTAGTCCAACTGGCGCAACAACTTTATGGTGGTAAACAATTTTTAACCACTATCAACATGTCGGAATATCAAGAAAAGCATACCGTTTCACGCCTGATTGGTTCGCCTCCGGGTTATGTTGGTTATGGTGAGGGTGGCATTCTTACCGAAGCGATTCGTAAAATGCCGTACTCTGTGGTGTTGTTAGACGAAGTTGAAAAAGCGCACCCAGAAGTGCTCAATATTTTCTACCAAGCCTTTGATAAAGGTGAGCTGGCCGATGGTGAAGGTCGAGTGATCGACTGCCAAAACATCGTCTTCTTCCTCACCTCGAATTTAGGTTACCAAACCATAGTCGATTACGCGCAGCAGCCTCAGTTGCTTGATGAGCAGCTTTACCCAGAACTTGCGGCTTTTTTCAAACCCGCCTTACTGGCTCGTATGGAGATCATTCCGTATCTACCGCTCAGCAAAGAAGTGCTAGAGCAGATTGTGCGTGGCAAGTTAACCCGCCTTGAGCAGCTCTTTAAACAGCGTTATGCCGCTGACGTGGTGATTGAAGATAGCTTGATCGAAGAGATCTTAAGCCGTGCAACGCGCTCTGAAAATGGGGCTCGTATGCTGGAAGCGATCATCGAAGGTCAATTACTACCACCGATTTCATTAGCTTTGTTAAATAAACTGGCTGATAAACAACCAGTGCAACGCATCTATTTAGCGGCGGAAGAGGGTGAGTTTATTGGAGAGGTTGAGTGATCATGAGTCACTGGTTAGCTTACGCAACCGAGCTTGTTGTCGCGAGAAAGCCTAGCCAATTGGCCGCATTGTTTGTAGAAACGCTGCGCCGAGAGCTAAGGCTCGATACTTGCTTGTTACTGGTTCCCAGTTCAGACGGCCGTACCTTAGTGCCACAGGATAACCCGCTGAATTTAAGCTGGTCGGTCACCGATTTTGATTGTCCGTTTGCCCATGTATTGCAATCAGCCAAATCGATGCACTTAACCGCTGATGAATTGGTTTTTTGGCAATCGAATCGCCTGTTTAGTCAACTCACTAGCCGGGTCGGCATGTTAGATAGCGTGGTTGTACACCCGTTACCGAATGGGGATACACAAGTTCAGTCTATTTTGCTGTTGATTGGTGAAACCCATACCTTGGAAGGCCTATTTGAGCAGCCAGATTTTATCAAGTATGTGGATGTTTTTTGCCATCAGTGGTCGTTGCTTAATGAGATGCAACGGGAAGAACAAAATCGACAAAACTTATCGGAATCCTTGTCTGACGTCCAGCGAGACAACGCTCGTCGCTCATTAATTGCGAGCCTCTCTGAAACCTTAATCGGTAACAGTTTGGCGATGAAAAAATTAAGAGAGCAGATCATCAACGCCGCGCCATCACAGCTTTCAGTGATGGTGCAAGGTGAAACAGGGACAGGTAAAGAGTTGGTCGCGCAAGCGGTGCACCAACTCTCGCCCCGTAAACAAGCGCCATTTGTTGCTATTAACTGCGCGGCTATCCCTGAAAACTTATTGGAAAGTGAACTGTTCGGCTACTGCAAAGGGGCGTTTTCCGGCGCGGATAGCGATAAACAAGGGTTGATTGCGCAAGCCGATGGCGGAACCCTGTTTTTGGATGAAATCGGTGATATGCCCTTGAGCCTGCAAGCCAAATTACTGCGGGTGTTGGAATCTCGATCTTTTCGGCCGATTGGCGGTAAAAACGAACAATCTTCTGATTTTCGTTTGGTTTCAGCAACGCATGTCAATCTCCTCGAACAAGTGCGTAATAAATCGTTTCGTCAGGATCTTTATTACCGCTTATTTCAGTACCCGATCACTTTGCCACGCCTTGCGGCAAGGATGGATGATATTGAACGGCTTAGCCAACATTTTGTACGCAGCTTTAATGAGCAGCATGCAACCAACATTCGGGGTGTGCACTATAAAGCGATCGATTGCCTAAAACGTTATGACTTTCCCGGTAACGTGCGTGAACTCAAGCACCTTATTGAATTTGGTTGTGCGCAAACACTAGATGGCACACAGGTGGAGGAGTCCTGCTTTACACAACGTTTAGCATACACTAAAGCCGATCAGCAGCCAGAGACTGAACGACATGGGCATAAGGTCGCTAAAGCTGAGCCCGGTGTCAGCCGAGTGGTGGATGATTTAAAACAAGCGGTGAATGAATTTGAGTCTCGTATTATCCGTGAGCGCCTCCAATACTTTGCTGGTGACAGGGCCAAAGCGGCCCAAAGCCTCGGTATACCCAAGCGGACCTTGGCCTATAAATGCCAAAAATTGGAGATTAAAACACCATGAATAAACGGTTGTTTAGGCTCACAGTTTGCCTCTCTATGACGCTGTATTTTCCCATGGCAAATGCGGAAAATGACGCTGTAGCACAAGCAGAGCAATGCACTACGATAACATCTCGGTTAGAGCGATTGAGCTGTTTTGACCACCTGTTTAAAACGCCTTCTGACGTGGTGATGCCTCAAGCGGCAACGCCCAATGCGCCGCTATCTTGGCAACGTGCCTTTGATAGCATCAGCCAGTATCACGACGGGGAAGCAAGTCACTTAACCGTTGAGGGCGACGATGATAAAGGGAATGCGTGGATTACTTTGGTTGCGTTAAATCAAAATACAAAGTTTGACGATAACGCTAAACCTGTGCTGCTGATGAGCTGTATCGACAATTTGAGTCGAGTGGAATTGGCGTTTCCTAGCGCGATTGATGACCCTCGCATCCAAGTGTCGATTGCTAATATGCAGGCACAATCTTGGCGTAGTGACGATTTAGGTTTGCTCTTTTCCTCAGGCAGAGGCATGCCAGCGATTGAGATGATGAAAGCGATGGCGCGAGAAAATCGCCTGGTGCTGCGTTCAAACTCTCCTTTTGTTGATGGGTTGCAGTTTGATGCGAGCGAGCTTTCGCAATCATTAACGGCACTAAAAACACGCTGTGGTTGGTAAGGAGTTCCAATGGAGTTAACCGATTATCGCCGCTGTATTACTCAGCCTATTCAAGCCGATAACCCTGTGGGGGAGCGGCTGATTGATGATCCACTGTTTGATTTTGTTGAAGATCAAATGATGAAAGTGGGGTCACTCTCCCACACTAGTGTGCAATGGGATGAAGTCGAACACAGTACGCTCAAACTGCTCAGCGAAAAAAGTAAAGATCTCAAATTATTGATCTACTTGTTGCAGTGTTTGCATAACCAAGTCACACCGCTACGTTTCACCACGTCGCTGCAGCTGCTGAGCGATTTCATGTCCCTTTACTGGGAAGATTGCTTCCCTGCGCCAGGCAAAAGAGGCAGTTTGCCACGTCGCAAATTCTTCAGCCAGATTGTGCAGCGGTTAGCCTTAGTCATCAACAAGTTAGATTTCGCACAATTTGATGGACCAGATCGTGATGAGTTAAACACCGCGATCGACGCGCTACAGCAAGCGACTACTCAAGCCGGACTGATGTCTGAAAGCGTTGAAAGTCTAGTGGCTAAAGTTCAAGCCCAACTGCGTCGTGCAACAGAACGTGAGCAAGCGACTCAACATGTGCAAGAGACTCCGGCGGTTGAACGTAAAACCACCACCCAGAGCGCCATCTCAGTCGACAGTTCAAGTGACAAAGCCACTAAGCAGACCTTACTAAAGGTAGCTGAGTTTTTGTCTGAACAAGAGTTCGGCATTGCCTTGGCAATACGAGTCAGGCGTTTTGCCGTGTGGTCAAGTATTACCTCATTACCTGAGCATGACGTCAGCGGTGAAACACTGTTACGGGCGATGGCGCAAGAACGAATCAAAGAGTATCACGACCAAATGCGTAGCCCAGATTTAGCCTTATGGCGCAAGGTAGAGCAGAGTTTGACCATGGCACCTTACTGGTTTGAAGGTCAAATGATGAGCTATCAAATCGCGCAAAGTTTAGGCCAAAAGGCGTGGAGTGAAGCCATTTTGAGTGAAAGCCAGCAGTTTGTGGCACGTCTACCTGCGCTGCTCGAGTTGAAATTCAAAGGAGGCGAGCCTTTTGTCAATGCGAGTGTAAAAGAGTGGCTACTCAGCCAGCAGCAAAGTAGCGCCCAAGGCCAAGTAGCAGGTGATTGGCAAGACAAACGCAAAGAGGCGTTTAGCTTAGCGAAAGAGGGAGGCATTGCGGTGGCGCTCTCTATGCTCAACGATGGTCTGGTCAGCGCCAGTGAGCCAAGGGATAAATTCTATTGGCGGTTATTATCGGCTGATTTGTTAAATAGCAATAATTTAGATGCGATGGCGAAAGAACAGTACCAAACGTTACATGCTCAGGTTAGCACCATGAGCGTTACCGATTGGGAACCCTCATTAGTTGAGCAATTAGAACAATACACAACGTCAGAGTAAACGAAGGACACAAACCCATGTGGAAATTTATTGTTGGGATCGCAAGAAAGTTAACACCGGGCATTGCCGCGGCGATGCCTATTTTGCTATTTAGCACATTCATTCTATTGAATGTTGCGATTTGGTGGGCAGGCCCTTGGCTAGAGATCGCGGGTAATAAGCCACTTGAATCGATAACCGCTCGCGCAGTGGCAAGTAGCTTGTTCACTTTAGGTGCATTGGCCGTTTGGGGTGTGTGGCAGTGGCGAAAATTGCAAGGTTTTAAAGCCGAGCAAAAGCGTGAAGATCAGCTTCGCCAAGATCCAATTAAAGCCTATGAAGAGCGCCAAGAGGTTGAGCTGAACCAAGTGATGGTCAGCATGAAAGAGAACCTCAATAAACGTAATTATCTTTATGCGTTGCCATGGTATTTAGTGCTCGGTTTGGAAAATGCCGGTAAAACCAGCCTCATCAACCGCTCTGGGCAAAACTTTGTTTTTTCTTCGGTAATGCGAGCCTCGGGTCAAAAAAGTGAAAACCCGTATTCGTTTGATTGGTGGATTGGCGATGAATCGGTACTGATTGATCCTGATGGAGAGCTACTGACACAAGGTAACCACAGCAATGATAACGATGGTGCGATGGAGCGCCGTTTATGGCTTCATTTTGTTAATTGGTTGGAGAGAACGCGTAGCCGTCGTCCACTCAACGGTATCGTTTTAGCGTTAGACGTTTCTCACTTAGCAACCGCAACTGCAACCGAGCGTAAAGCTTACGCCAATTTATTGCGTGCTCGTTTACGTGAATTGATGGAGACGTTATCCACGCGTCTACCTGTCTATATTGCATTGACGAAATTGGATTTGTTACACGGTTTTGAACCTTTCTTTAAACATTACTCGCGCAGTCAGCGTGAAGATGTGCTGGGCTTTACCTTTTCGCTCGACTCTATTGATGACTTGGATAACTGGCTCAACGAGTTTTCAAAAGACTACAGTCAGTTTGTTGAGCGCATTAATGATGTGTTGCCGCATGCGGTTTCTGTACCTATGGATCTCGAAGAGCGCAATGCTATTTATAGTTTCACGCGTCAAATTTCTGGTTTAAAAGAGATCTTATTACAATTTTTCAACGATGCATTGGCCAGTGATCAGTTCTCTACGTCGGCTTTGGTGCGTGGTGCGTATTTCACTTCTGTGTATCAACAAGGCGTACCCACAAACGCATTTGATGATGCCGCTTCACGTCGTTACGGGCTAGATCATGCGATCAACAAAGCGCAGCAAGCCAAAAACTCAACGGTTTATTTCACACAAAAACTGTTTAATAACATCATCTATCCTGAAGCTGGGCTTGCCTCAGATAATTTTCGTGTTGCGAAGCAAAAACGGCGCTTGATTGGTTTGTCAGTAGTGGCTTGTTCTATTGCAACTGTGTTATTAGTCGGCACTTGGCATCGTTATTACCTTAGTAACGTGAAGCATTCTGATGCGGTGTTAGCGAAAGTAAACGAGTACAAAAACGAGTTCCCCTCTAATCTTTATTTAGCCTCTCAGCAAGATGTTCTCGTGCCGCTCAATAAAATTCGAGAGGCGACATTGGAGTTTGGCTTCTTCCGTGATAAACCACAGTACATTTCCGATTTTGGTTTGTACCAAGGCCACACGATTGGTCCAATGGTTGAAGCGACCTATTTGAATTTATTGGAAAACCGCTTTTTACCTCTGCTAATGGCTGATGTCGTTGTGCAGCTTAACCAAGCCAAAACAGATGAAGAGAAGCTGGCCGTGCTGCGCGTCTATCGCATGATGGTAGATAAAAGCGGCCGCTATAAGGATTATGTACTCGATTATTTCTCCAAATACTGGCAGCAAGAGTTCGCTGGGCAACGCGTGATCCAAGAAGAACTACTGGGGCATTTAGACTACGCCATGTTACACACGGATTTAGCGGGTGATCGCGCGCGCGGTGATCGCAATGCAGAGTCGGTGATGAAGCCTTATGATCAGGTGGTGGCGAAAGTGCAGTCTGATCTTGGTTCTATGCCTAACGATCAACGTGTTTACCGTAATTTGAAGTTGAATGCACAAACGGTTCTTGGCCCCTCGATCAATTTACGCAACTTGATTGGCCCCGTCTTTGATGTGGTTTTTGAAGAGCGAGTGGTCAACAGCAGCTCTCTGTATATTCCGCAAATGCTTACCAAAAAAGGGTTTGAAGATTACTTCATGCCGCAATCAGAATCCGTTTCTGAGCTGGCCTTGATCGACAGTTGGGTACTAGGGCAATCCAAATCGGCTCAATTTAGCGAAGCGGATAAGCATGACCTTCGTAACAAAATCCGCAGCTTGTATGTGGCGGACTACACCAATACCTGGCGTGCGGCTCTTAATGAAATCAGCGTTAAGTATTTTAGCGACATCAATGACGCGGTGTCAGTATTAGAAAACTTTACCGGCAACATTGAACCGATGCAGCGTTTGCTTCGCACTTTAGAAAGCAATACTCAAATGTATGCCAGTGTGCCTAAAGATGAAGCCGCGCAAAAAGAGCTGTTAAAAAATCCAAAATACAAAGTTGCTTCGCAGATTGATGCGCCCTTTGCTGAACTAAACGCTATGCTCAAGCCAGTCGGTGATAAGCCAGCGTACATCAATGAAGTGTTAGTGGCGGTGGAAGAGTTACAAAATTACCTCAAATCTATTCAAGAAGCGCCAGATGTTGGTATGGCTGCGCTTGATGCCACTAAAGCACGCGTAAAATTAGTGAACGCTGATCCAATTTACACGGTGAAACGTATTGCATCAGGTTTGCCTAAACCGCTCGATACTATGGTGTCTAAACTGGCGGATGAGAGTTGGTATGTTGTCAAACAAGAAGCGATTAAGCACCTTGAAGTTCGTTGGCATGATGATGTTTACAAAACCTTTGAAGAGAAATTAGCTGGTCGCTATCCATTTAATGAGTCATCCAACAAAGACAGTTCTCTTTCTGACTTTGAAGCGTTTTTTGCGCCCAACGGCACATTAGACAACTTCTACAACAACCAGCTAAGGATGTTTGTGGAAGAAAATATTGCGGTCAATGATGACGATAACGCGCAGTCGATTATTCGCAAAGACGTTCTAGAACAGCTCAAGCAGGCGAAGAAAATTCAGCAAGCTTTCTTTAACCGCAAAGGGGTCTTAGACGTTAGTTTCTCGGTTGAACCGCTACGCTTGAGCAACAACAAACGCCGCAGTGTGTTAAATGTTGACGGTCAATATCTCGCTTATAGTCACGGCCCAAGAGACAGTGTCGAGTTGATTTGGCCAAATACGCTGCGTGATTCTGCGATCTCTAAAGTAACGTTAGTGCCGACTAAAAATAATATGTCGCCGCGAAGTATTAATATCCAAGGCCCGTGGGCATTTTTCCGCTTGCTTGAACAAGGTGATGTGGTGGGTGCTAGTTCCACGTCGGTTGACTTTAAGTTTGCAGTTGACGGTGGTGAGATGATTTATCGACTCAATTCAGAGGCAGATATTAACCCATTCACCGAGCGGTTATTTAAGTCATTCAAACTCTCGAAAACCCTTTACTAAAATAATAGTGAGGAGCGATTGGTCATCGCTCCTCAACTCACTTAGGACGCTGTAGTCATGTCCAATATTGTATTTATCGACCACGCTCGTTTTCATTTGATAGATGATGCTGCCGCTGTTCGTCACATTGATGCCTACCAAAAGGTGAGAGATGAGATCAATCGTCGTAACAACCCATTATCAGGTGGTCCAGACTGGGCTGTGGTGAAAGTTGCTTGTGAAACATTAGCAAAAGGCCCGGGGATTGACCTTTTGCTGTGCGGTTATTACACCGTAGCCTGTTTAAAAATGCAGGGCTTAGCGGGATACGCCAATGGTGTTGAACTGCTGTGCTGCTGCTTAAGTAATTTGCCAAAACCGGACGTAAAATCGGCGAAAATGCGCAAGGAAGTGCTCGATTGGGTTAATGCTCGTGTAGTGCGGGAGTTAAAAGATCTGCGTCCGAATCATGAAGCACTGCGTGATTTATACCGTTGTGAGCGCTTTTGTGAGCGTATGCATGCCATTTTAGAGCTGCAACAGCCCGACTATTTGGTTGATTTCGAAGGAGTAGGTTTTGCTATTTTTGAACATATTGATCGTTTAGAAACGCAATATCATTCGCTGCTAAAGCGCCATACCCAAACGGAACAGGTTGAGCAGGTGCGTAATCAAAAGCGCTCACGTGTTACGCATGTGGCCGCTTTTATATCCGGTGTTCTTGGTGTTGTGATGGTGTATGGGGCCGTCACTTATTTGCCGTTTTTCAACTCAATATCTTATGCAACCAACCTAAGGTTACCTGCTTTACATACGCCAGAGCAGGTCAATGCGTTTCAACAGGCTAACTCGCCAGCCAAGCTTGAACAGTTGTCAAATGAGATTGTGCCATTGTACCGAGAGGCGATTGAGCAAAAAATGGCGCGCTCTTTTGAATCGGCTCGTGTTGAAGCCCAGCAAGTGTTGGATGCGTTATTGCAACTTTATCCCCAAACCGAATCGGTGCTGGAGGTTGATCAAGCGTTTGCCGATGCTAAGCGTGAAGCTCTGCAACAAACTGAGCGCTTTATGGAGCGTTTTAGTGAAACGCGAACCAAGATGGCTAACATCGCGCTGCTCGCGCAAAAAGGAAAATTAACCGAACTGCAAAGACAAACCAAATCGTTGGAGGAGTTCGCTATTAGTTTGTCTCCTATTTACGGGAGAGCTGCATATGTCGAAGAGTTGCTCAAAAAAGGTGATGTTGTACAGGCTGAACAGGAGTTTATGATTCTGAAGCAACGGCTTAATAATTTGAGCTGGAAAATGGCCGAGCTCGACAAGCAGTTTGAGCATTTGACTGTGACACATAATCAGGAAGCTCAGGCTCAATAAGCTGAGCAACAATTGGTTATTGAAGGGCAACTTTTTGCTCATATCAGGCAGCTTGTTGCCTTTGTCAATCGAGCTATTTATAAGTTCATGAATATCAAAGAAAAATACCTGGCACTGCACTTGCTGTACTAGTGTCATTTTGCGATAAAAGAGTGGAAGGGAAAAAGATGGCAAGGTTAAGTTTTAGGCTCACTGTGGAGGGTTTGGCAGACGACACGTTAGTGGTGCGTGAATACCAAGGCGTGGAATCACTGTCTGATAGCGCGCAAGCGGGCCTGCGTTGCTACGGTTTTCGCTATGAGATAAAACTGGCCAGTCGCCAATCTGGCTTAACGGCGCTGGAGCTGGTGGACAAAACCGCTCAGCTTGAGATACTGCGTGATGACCTTGTCGTGCAGCGCGTGCACGGCATTGTGCGCCAGTTCAGCAAAGGTGACATCGGCCATCATCACACCTTTTACTCATTGACCTTAGTCCCGGCATTAGAGCGGCTATCACTGCGCCAAAACAGCCGCATCTTCCAGCTCAAAACCGTTCCCGAAATCCTCTCCATCGTACTGCAAGAAATGGGCATTAACGACTACTCCTTCTCGCTGAAACGTGAGTGTGCGCAGCGTGAATTCTGCGTGCAGTACCGTGAGACGGATATCGACTTCTTGCACCGCTTAGCCGCCGAAGAAGGCTTGGTGTATCACTTCATTCATGAAGAAGGGAAACACACTCTCTTTTTCAGTGATGACAGCCAAAGCCTGATAAAGCGAGAAACGCCTATCCCTTACAACGCCCTCGCAGGTGGCGTGATGGAGAGCCCTTATGTGTCGCAATTAACGCAACACAGCCAAACCGAAGTGAGCCACAG